>NZ_JBMFJI010000010.1:0-42126 GCF_049973875.1 Acidilobus sp. | reverse complement strand
CTCCCCGCGTCCTCGAGGGGAGTGGCTCAACTGCCGCTCCCGTAGACGGCGCGGGGAGTCGGACAGGGGGGATGAGGACGAGAGGCTGAACGCAAGTTCATGAAGCCTCAGTGAAAGTCCGACCCCTAAAAGGCCCCGCGCGCTTCTAAACGGCCGCCGTGAGGAAAGGTTTCGGGCCTGAGGCGATGAAGAGGGCTAGATTGTCCGAGCGGTCCTCGCTCACTTCATAAGCCTCTTCAGCGTTGCCGTAGCCTCCTTCACGTAGTTTATGGACTCTGGGTTATCAATTACGGGGGACTGCTCCACCTGCTTACCAACAGCGGTGTCCCTCACTATCCTCCTCATTATCTTTCCGCTCCTGGTCCTGGGCAGGTCCTTGACGGGCACCACGGCCTCCGGCTCAAAGGGTTTTCCAAGCTTTTCCGCCACCAGCCTCCTTATGTTGCCCAGGTCCGCATCCTCAAGCACCTGGCCCGGCTTAGGTATGGCAAAGCAGACAACCACCTCACCCTTGACAGGGTGCGGGTAGCCTATGCACGCGCTCTCGGCGACCTTGGGGTAACTGTTGACTATAGTTTCGACTTCAGCTGGGCCCAGCCTCTTGCCGGCCACCTTTATGACGTCGTCGGCCCTTCCAAGTATGTACCAGAAGCCGTCCTCATCGATAAGCGCGTAGTCCCCATGGTACCAGACCCCTGGGAACCTGGACCAGTAGGTCTCTATGTACCTCTCAGGGTCCTTCCAGAGGCCCCTCGTCATGCTTGGGGCGGGCTTCTTGGCGACCAGGTAGCCGGGCTTGCCCCTCACCGGCGCGCCGTTATCGTCGAACACGTCAACATCCATGCCAAGGCCTGGGCCCCAGAGGGTAGTGGGCTTGAGCGGCACCACGGGGCTTGGCAGCAGGAAGCATCCCATTATCTCGGTGCCCCCGCTCAGGTTTATCATAGGCCTCCTCTCCTCACCAAGGTCCCTGACCACCCACATCCAGGTGTCCTCGTCTATAGGCTCGCCAGTGTTGCCAAAGGCCCTGATGGAGGACAGGTCATGGTTTTCATATGCGTCCTTGCCAAGTGACTTAAGTAGCCTGCCCGCAGTGGCGGCGAAGCCCAGGTGGGTCACCTTAAACTTCTCTATTATGTCCCAAGCCCTGTCCCTTGTAGGGTAGTCAAGGGCCCCCTCTATCGAGAGGTGGGAGGCGCCAAGAGCCTGGGAGCCAACTACCATCCATGGTCCCATCATCCAGCCCAGGTCGGTTATCCACCAGAGAACGTCATTGTACCCCTCCCAGCCGGGCTTTATGTCAAGGTTGAAGTAGTGCTCCTTCGTGGGCTGGAGCAGCATGCCCGCGTGGCTTATTACGGCCCCCTTAGGCTTTCCAGTTGTGCCGCTCGTGAACATCAGGATTGCTGGGTCCTCGGCTTCGGTCTCTGCAGGCTCAAAGGTAGGCCTCTTGGACGACACCTCCTTATCAAATATCAGGTCTCTTTCCTCATTAATTGGAACATCTATGTTTAGCCTTCTTATTACTATTACCTTAGGTTTAAGCCCGGAAAGCCTAACAGCTTCGTCAGCGCTGGGCTTGAGCTGTATTACCTTCCCTTTCCTATAGTACCCGTCAACGGTTACAAGCACCTTGGCTTCCCCAAGCCTTAACCTTTCAGCGACCGCATCGGGCGCGTAGCCGCTAAATATTGGCGCGGCTATGGCGCCGACCCTCATGGAGGCCAGCATAGCTATAACGCTCTCAGGCATTATTGGGGCATATATTGCAACTACGTCGCCCTTCCCAACGCCAAGCTCCGTCAGCAGGTTGGAGAACCTATTGACGTAGTCCAACATCTCATTATATGTTAACCTGACGACCTTCGAGTCCTCGCCTATCCATGTCATAGCTGCCTTGTCTCCAAGCCCCCTCTTGATAATTCTGTCGAGGACGTTATAGCTCACGTTTATTTTACCGCCTATGTACCACTTGGTCCACTCAACGCCTCTGGAGGAGTCGTAGACTTCCCTAGGCTCAGTGAACCATTCAAGCTCCAGCCACTCAGGCACGTTGCCCCAGAACCACTTGATGTCCGACGCGCTGCGCCTCACGAGGTCTTGATAGCTTTCTACCTTCTGGGACTCCATGAAGTGAGTGACGTTGGCCTGCTGCACGAGGTCCCTGGGCGGAGTCCAAATATAGATCACAATCCCACCCTTAATACTGGGCCCGATTATGTATCCAGTAAGTAGCACAGCTTTTATTTCAATGAAGGAGTCCATTTATAATAGGCAGAGTTAGTATGGGGAATGAAAGGGTAGCCGTAATAGGCGTCGGCTTTTACGGCTTCAGGCCATCAACGCCCGAGGTAAGCTTCCAAGGAATGATGTTCGAGTCGTCCCACAGGGCCTATGCAGATGCTAATGTGGATCCAAGGAAAGACATTGACGTCTTTGTAGATTGTCAGGAAGACATGTGGGAAGGCATAGCTATAGCTGACGAGTTCGCCCCAGAGCCCATAGGTGGAGCTTTAAGGCCTACCTTCACGGTGTCGGGTGACGGACTGCTGGGAGTAGCCCATGCCTACATGTTAATAAGGTCAGGCCTCGCCAACGTGGTGGCAGTGGAGTCCCACGGAAAGCCCAGCGAGATAAAGACCTTACAAGACATCTATTACTTTGCGATGGATCCGCTTCACATAAGGCCCCTGAGCACAGGCAACCCGTTCTTCATAGCGGGCCTTGACGCCCAGGCTTACATGAGCAGGACTGGAGCTGGAAGGGAGCACCTAGCTATGGTGGCAGTTAAGAACAGAAACAACGGCCTCCGTAACGACAGGGCCCCCTACTCATCAAGGATAATGCTTGACGAGGTCCTTTCATCGCCTTACGCAATATACCCGATGACTAGGTATGAGATAGCTGGGTTCTCAGACGCCTCCGTAACTGTGGTCCTGGCGAGCGAGGATGTCGCGAAGAAGTTCACTGATAAGGTGGTGTGGCTCGACGGCGTTGGATACTCAACCGAGGTAGGGAGCGGCTCCATCGAGTGGCACCAGTGGGGAAGGATGCCGTCGCTGAGAAATGCCGCCTTAATGGCTTACAAGCTCGCTGGGATCTCTGACCCACAGAAGGACGTCAGCTTCGCAGAGGTAGAGGACAGGTTTAGCTTTATGGAGCTGCTCTCGGCCGAGGAGCTGATGCTGTCGCCCGAGGGTGAGGCCCACAAGATGCTGGAGGCCGGGGAGTTCGACTTTGATGGAAGGCTCCCGTTGAACCCAAGCGGCGGCAGCCTGGCCATGGGCGTCCCGCTGGAGGCTACAGGCCTGGCCAGGTTCCTTGAGGCAGTGCTTCAGCTGAGAGGCGAGGCCGGAACTCACCAGCTCAAGGAGGCCAGGAGGGCTGTGGTGGCCTCGTGGAGGGGGGTTCCCACGTACACAAGTGCCGTGGCTGTTTTGTCCTCTGACGTTGAGGGGTGATGTACATGGTGAGTAGCCTGTTCGTTAAGGATAGGGTTGCGATAGTTGGCGCGGGCATAACTACTTTCATGAGGCGCGCGCTTGAGACTCCCAGGGAACTCGCCTGGGAGGCCGCGAGGCAGGCCCTTGATCAGGCTGGGCTGACGCTGAAGGACATAGACTGCGTGGTAGTAGGCTCAGCGCCGGACACCTTCGACGGCGTCCACATGAAGGGTGAGTACCTTGCCGACGGCTCAGGCGCCCTGAACAAGCCTATGACAAGGGTTTACGTGGGCGGCGGTACCGGCGTCTTCGTGCCTGTATCGGCGTGGTGGCATGTGGCCAGCGGCCTCTGCAGGACTGTCCTGGCGGTGGCGGAGGAGAAGATGAGCCCCGCCCATCCTCACCCGCAGTACGTCTTCAGGTACATATGGGATCCAATACTTCACAGGCCCCTTGAGCCAAACCTGATATGGATATTTGCCATGGAGATGAGGAGGTACATGGCCAAGTGCGGCGCCAAGAAGGAGGACATAGCGCTCGTTAGCGTCAAGAACAAGCGCAACGCGCTTGATAACCCCGCGGCGCAGGTAGCGGCAAACATAACCGTAGACGATGTGCTTAAGAGCGAGCTCCTGGTGTGGCCGGTCAACGAGCTTGACATATCGCCTGTGACGGACGGCGCGGCAGCCCTGGTCATCACCAATGAGAACACGGCAAGGCAGGTCACGGACTCCCCGGTGTGGATAGACGGCATAGGCTTCACGCTCGACAACCAGCACTGGGAGAACAGGGAGCTGGCGTTTCCAAGGTACCTCAACTACGCCGCAAGGATGGCCTACAGGATGGCGGGGATAGAGAGGCCCTGGAAGGAGATAGACGTGGCAGAGCCGTACGACCCATTTGACTACAAGGAGCTGCACCACATAGAGGGCCTCATGCTGGCCAGGCCCTGTGAGGCATGGAAGCTGCTCAAGGAAGGGTACTTCGAGAGGGACGGGGAGCTGCCCACCAGCCCAAGCGGAGGCCTGCTGGGAGTAGGCAACCCAATAGCCGCAGCTGGGCTGATGAAGGTGGCCGAGCTCTTCTGGCAGCTGAGGTACGAGGCCGGCAAGAGGCAAGTTAAGAAGCCTGTCCACAAGGCCGTCGCCAACGCTTGGGGTGACCTCATGCAGGCTGGGACTGTTATTGTTTTGAGTAATTGAGATGGAGGTGATGTGCATGAGTGGGAAGGAGGGTGCAAGGCTTCCGGGAACTAAGCTCAGCGCGAAGGAGATGTACTCACTGTTAGGCCTTGTGGAGTCGAGCCCGCAGGCCAAGTATGAGTTCTCGGCGGGACCCACCATCTCAAGGTTCCTGCAGGGCCTCAAGGAGGGAAAGATACTTGGACGCAGGTGCCCCAGGTGCGGCAGGATATACGTGCCGCCGAGGGACTACTGCGAGTACTGCCATGTAGCTCTGACTGACTGGGTCGAGGTCCCCGACACCGGCACCGTGCAGACCGCGGTGGTGAGCTACATATCGGTAAGGAGGGAGAGGCTTGAGAAGCCCATAGTGGTCGGCGTCATAAAGCTTGACGTGCCAGGCTACAAGGAGGACAGCTATGAGTTCGCAGGGCTCTTCCATAGGCTCTGTATAGACCCTGAGGAGGCAAAGAAGGACAGCACCATAGGCATGAAAGTCAAGGCAAGGTGGAAGCCCGCCGAGCAGAGGACGGGGTCTGTTTTAGATATTGAGTGCTTTGAGCCTGTGAGGTGATGGGCATGAGCTGGGACAAGCATGGTAGGATTCACGACTTGATATTCTGGCCTGAGCGTGAGGAAGTAGACAAGTACGTCTATACTCCAGGCCTTCACGGACTTGAGCTGGCCAAGGCTTTGGTTGAGGGCAGGATACTTGGGATGAAGTGCAGCGACGGCTCAGTATACGTGCCGCCTAAGACATTCTGCTCAGACTTCGGCGAGGGCTCACTGGTCGAGATCAAGGGGCCCTGGAGGCTTCAGCACTACACCATAGTTTATGAGGACCTCTACGGCAACAGGCTTGAGAAGCCCATAGTGGTCGGCGTCATAAAGCCCGACGACGCGGTAAACGGAATGATACACATAGTAAATGTGGACCCAGGCAAGGTTTACGTTGGAATGGAGCTAAAGCCCGTCTTTAAGCCCAAGGACCAGAGGAAGGGCACCATAGCAGACATACAGTATTTCGAGCCCGCCTAAGCCCCAAAGTTCCTTTTTTGCAGCTCAAACCACTCGAGGGCTTTCTTCAGCTCCTCCCTTGTGAACTCAGGCCACAGGGTCTCCGTGAAGTACAGCTCTGCGTAGCTGGTCTGCAGCGGGAAGAAGCCGCTGAGCCTCTTCATGCCGCCGGTCCTTATCACTAAATCTATGGGCGGAACCCGCGCAGCCAGCGAGGGCGAAGCAGTCCCAGATGCAATGATGTTCCTCTCCCACTCACCGCTGTAGCAGACCCCCAGGTGGAGGGAGCCGCCATCATAGCTAGCCGTGTGCTCCTCGAGCGCTGCCCCCTCCCTCCTCGCGGCCTCGGACACAAGGGAGAGGTCGCCTACAAGCCTTACCCTTATCCTCTCCCCGTTAATTATTGAGTCAGACCTCAGATCCCTCAGCCCACTGATCAGCAGGTCCTCAAGGACAGCCTTCTCCATGGGCGACCTCCTCGTGCAGTTCTCATAGCTTAGCACGTAAACAACGGCCCTCCTGACGCCCTCCTCTATAACCCACCTCAGGGCCTCCCTCAGCTTTTCATAGCCCTGCCTGTAGGCCTGAAAGTAGCTGACGTTGTACTTCTTAGCGAACCTCCTGTTACCGTCAGGTATAATGCCGATGGCGTTAGGTATCGTTGGGACACACCATGCAGGTCAGGGGTGTCAAAGTTAATAAGAATTAGTTTCCTTAACCCCTGGGAAGCAACGGGTTGCAGGACGAGGAAAGTATTTTAAGGAGGCTGGCGGAGCTCGCTGGGAACGCTGACATTTTCAACGTAGATGCTGCGGGGCCGCAGGGCCTCCTTATTAATATAGACGGCTACGCCGCCTCCATGAGCAGGCTTCCGTTCATGAGCTGGAGCGACTGGGGCTACAAGTCTACGGTGGCCTCGGCCAGTGACATCATAGCGTCAGGGGGCAGGCCAATAGCGATAGCTTACAGCGTGGGAGCCACGTCCGTTGACGTGCTTGAGGAGGTGGCCAAGGGCGTTGGCGAGGCCTCCCGCGACGTGAGGGCCAAGGTCTACAAGGCGGACTCCAATAGGTCCACCGCAGACGCGTGGATAGACGTGGCAGTGGTGGGCACCACTAGCAGGCCTGTGACAAGAAGCGGGGCAACGCCAGGAGACGTTGTGGTGCAGGTCGGCTACCTTGGGTATGGGTCGCTGGCTTACAAGATCATGAAGTCCGAGGTCTCGCTCAGGGACGTCGAGGAAGACATCATAAGGAAGATGGCAAGGCCTCGCCCTCACGTTGACGCGGCTGAGGCCATCTCAAGGTATGCCCACGCCTCATCTGACAACAGCGACGGGTGGCTCGTGACACTTAACAACATAGCTAGGTCCAGCGGCGTGCTAATATCATTAGAGGAGGTGGTCGTAGACCCCCAGCTCGAGGGGCTGCTTACGGCAGAGGAAAGCATAATGAGCTGGGAAGACTATAATCTAGCTGTGGCAGTGCCGGCCGACTCCCTTGACGATTTCCTGAAGCTCTGCGGTTCGCTCTGCTTTGCCGTGGGAAAAGTCAGGGAGGGACGCGGGGTAGAGTTTAGGGGGAAGCCCCTGGAGCCGCGGGGTTGGTCATGGTGGTAGCCAGGGTTGACAGCGAAAGAGTTAGGGCCGTGGCGTCAGCGATCTCAAGGGCGGGTGTAGACGGCATCCTAAAGCTTGAGGAGGTCCTCGACCCCCAATATGACGACATGCAGAGGCTTGCGGAAAGCGTGGGAAGGGGACCAGCCACCGTATATGCCCTCCTGGTGGCCCTGTCGAGCTACAGGTTAACTATGAGGGGCGAGGAGTGGTGGCGCTGTGTCTCAGACATGTTAGGCAGCAGAGGAATCCCCAGAGCTGTTGACGAGGCCATCAATAATGTTATATGGTTCCTGAACAACTGCCCTGGCTCCCTAATCGGCAGGGATGTCAAGATAAGGAGGGTCAGAAAGGTAGGAACTTACATGAGGGACGCCCTCGAGGAGCTCATGTCACGGCCTGAGCTCGTCATTGAGAAGCCGCAGGACATCCTAAGCTCTGTGGCGGCCTCGCTGGGCTCCAAGGAGGAGAGGAAAACGGTGGCGTTCTCGGTTAAGATGGCATACTACGCTGCGAGGGCCAGGGGTGTCATGAGGCCGTTGGCCTTTGACCTTCCAATGCCCATAGATGTTAGGGTAGCATGCGTCACTATGACAAGCGGGCTTGTCAGAGGCCCCAGGGACTACCACGAGCTTGTTAGGTCGCCTACGGAGGCCCAGAGGGCCTGGAGGGACGTCTCACTGATGAGTGGGGTGCCGACTCCTCACCTGGACTCGCTGCTGTGGGTGGTGGGCTGGGCCCCGAGGGACCTTGATCAGGCTGCCGCCAGGGAGGAGATAAGGAGGACGCTCTCAAAAGTAGTCCCAGAGGCCGCGGAGGCCATAGCAAGGGAGCTTACCTATATTCCTTGTCCCTCTGGCGGAGGCCCACGTCGCCATTAACGCTTTTATGTGCAAGCCTAATGCTAACCCCTGGTGCAGGCAATGGGCGTGTACCAGTACAGGGACCTTAAGAAGCCCAGCGGCGGCCTCAGGTCACTGCCTCACAAGAGGAAGAGGAGGTACGCGATGGGTGACTACTTCGTGCCGACGGTGCTAGGCGATTCACGCGACGTCAGGGTCAAGAGGGTGATGGGGGGCAACTATAAGCTGTCGCTTAGGGCGGTGAGTGAGGCTATAGTTAATGACCCCAAGACAGGCAAGAGCGTTAAGGCCAAGATACTTGCCGTTGTATCAACGCCTGCCAACAGGGAGTACGCGCGGAGGAACATAATAACTAAGGGCACTATAATTAGGACCTCCGCCGGCTTAGCCAGGGTCACTTCAAGGCCTGGCCAGGACGGCGTTGTTAACGCGGTCCTAGTTGAGGGGCAGCAGGCTAGTTAAGTTACCGAAGACCTTGTTATATAAGAAACCGGATTACCAGAGGGAGCAGTAAAAGGAAAATGGCTAGGCTGGCAGGTAAACAGGATGGCTGAGCGTTGAGACTTCATTCCATGAGGCCAGGAAGTCCCTTATGTTCTTAGGCACGTTAAACATCGACCTATGGCTCTCGGAGTCATAGAACCTGTTGCCCTTGACCCCGACCCCCATGGAGCTGAGCCGGGAGTCGACGTCGCTAGTGGAGCGCAGGGACTCCACCTCTACGTCGTCAGAACCCATGACAAAGCCCCAGAGGCCCTCAAAGCTCCTTATGTAGACGTAGTAAGAGGTTGCGTGCTTAAAGGCGGCTCTAACAGTGTTGTAAATGGTTGCATGCACGGAGGGCGTGAGCACAGGGCTTGTGGCCTGAGTTACAAAGACTCCCCCCTTGTTAAGCTTTGACTTAAGCAGCTCGTAGAACTCCTTAGTGTAAAGCCTCCATGCCGGGCCCCCCTCCTCTGGGTCAACCAGGTCAGCTATTATTACGTCGAACTTCTCGCTGGCAGTAGTGACGTAATGCTCGGCATCATCTATAACCAGTTTTAACCTTGGATCGTCAAAGGCCCCCCTGTGCCACTCTGGCAGGAGTTCCCTGCAGGCGTTAACAACCTCCTCATCTATGTCAACCATTATCACCTTGTTTACCGAGGGAAACTTAAGGACCTCGCGCGCCGTGGCGCCCTCGCCGCCCCCAAGTATAAGGACGCTCCTGGGGGAACCGTGAGCTATCATGGCAGGCTGAACGAGGGATTCATGATAAACGAACTCATCTATGATGGCTGACTGAGTCTTACCATCAATAACGAGCGCCTTTCCTAGGTCCTCAAACTCCACTACAAGGTAGGTCTGATACTTGCTTTTGCCAAAGGCGTAGACCCTCTTCACTGCATGCGCGTGAAATGTGCCAGGCGTGCTCCATTCATGAATCCAGTGCCACTCAGGGTAGTTCACAGACAAGACTCCCGCCGCACTTGAGGGTTCATGGGCGAATTTTAAAGCCTTTAACCTTCCCTGAAGGCCTGTTGACGCTCAGGGAGCGGCAGCCATCTCAAAGGCCCTTTCACTTTCGCTCGCTCCGCCCACCCCTCCCTGCAATTTTTGGCTATGCTATAAGCTGGGTGCTGGACAATGGCTGACGTAGTAGGCTTCATACAGCAGCTCACCCAGGAGATCACGCTGGCCGCCTGGGCCCTCTTCCTGTTGACGTGGACTATAGGGTGGACCCTGAGGGGGGCCCCAATACCGCTTTCAAGGCTGAAGAGGGCCGGCTCAGGGCTAGTTGAGGACTCCATATGGGCCGCCCTCTGGCTGGCCCTTGGAAGTACAGTGTTCACGTTCATAACCTATATCGTAAAGGCGGTGGTAGGCTCGCCATGATCTCCTATGGCTACCTTTTTCAGCTCGCAGTTAAACTAGCCCTGCTCTCCTTCTACATTGGGGTCCTGATCTACGCCCTGCCAATACCGGTCAGGGGGGTGAAGAGGTGGGGAGGCACACTACTGAGGGACTCCATGTTCTCCTTCATATTGGCCATATCGCTTACTGCAATCATGGAGTTCGCTCAGGGCCTAGCTGGCATGCTGGGCGGCTCGTGGCCTTACTTTGACTCGTGGCTGACCAATGGAATAGAGCTGCTCCTGAGCGTTAAGGTGGCGCTCCTGGCGCTCTCATCGCTGGCCTCGTACGTGCCGGGGGGCTCCGCGGCCAGGGCCCTCGTGTCCCCTTTCAATGACGCGCTGACCGCGGACCTGCTCTTAATGGTGACGCTCGCAGCCATAGAGGCCATAGTTAGGTACGCTGGAACTCTAATTGCTCTGCTGGGCCTCGTGCTCTTCGCGCTTCCATTCAGGCTGGGCCGCGAGGCCGGGGCATGGTTCATAGCGTTTGTCGTGACGTTTAGCGTGGGCCTGCAGGTGATGCCAGCGTTTGAGTCGGCCATAGCGTCCTCCCCCTCAATAGGGGTCTCGCCAGGCGCGGCCGCCCTAGGGTTAACGTATGAAAAGGTGGCCGTCTACACCGGCAGCGGTCAGCCCCTAGGTGACTCCGTGCTTGAGCTCTACGCTAACGTCAGCGGAAGCGCGGCCAAGGTGGCTCAGTACTGGGTCGAGGGAGACGGCTACGCATATGACCCCCAGTCCCCCCAGCCCCAGATGGTTTCAATGCCAAGCTCCCAGCCCGTCTACGCTTACGACGTAATAGACGGCGTGGGCTCCCTGCTCGAGCCCTACCCGTTTAATCCGTCTAACTACAGCTTCTCACAGCAGGTGACCCTGAGGTCTCCTTACATTATCTACACGGCTGGCGATGACGTAATAATCTTCACTAATCAGCCAGGCCAGGTTAATTTGACACAGTCAGCCAACGGCGTTAAGGTTGTGGCCAACCTTGGCTATGGAGGGCTGCTGGAGGTTAGGGCCCCGCAGGGCTGCGAGGTCAACATATCATCTAACATAAGGCCGGGACGCTCGGCCTGGACGTGGCTTGGAATAAACGGGAACTCGTGGTACTTCGAGGGACCCCTGAACCTCTCGGCTACGGTTAACTTCGGCAGGTGCCAGGCCCCCAATATAACAGGGTTCGTCACGATGGACTACGCCACCAAGTTCTTTGGCATTAACTATTTGTCTGTTAACGTTGTTGAGGAGTTCATAGTTTACTACCTGGTGGTGCCCTTCATGTACATGGCGACACTCACTACAATAGCGTATGCGCTTGCAAGGCTGCTGGGAGGCAGGAGGGGAATAATGCCGAAGGTGTTCTGAGCCTTGAATCCATCATACGCCTTTGACATGTTCCTTGCCGGCGTCGCTGTTGTCACGGTATTGCTGATGATAAGGAACATACGGGCCTCAAGGGAACTCAGGCTATCGCTTGGGATAAAACATGAGGGCGGCGCAAGGCCATCAGTTTACGTTGACGGCAAGAAGCTGGTCGGCATAGCCTATGTAGCTGACGGAGTTCCCAGGGAGGGCAGCGACCTCCCGCTTAGGCTCGCCAAACTAGCTAGGTCCTCAAGGCTCTCGGTAACGTTCCTCAGCAGCATGTACTCAGTCAGCAAGAGCTCGCTGCTCAAGGAGCTCGAGGAGGAGATACGTAAGGCTGACTTCGCCTACAGCGCCACCAGGCACGTGAAGTACAGGGAGAGGCTAAGCTTCCTCGAGGGCCTGTATAAGGAGGTGCTGCACTCCCAGGTGCCCTACGTGGGGGGCTTCTCATTCATAGTTTGGGTCCCTGAGGGCGATAGGGAGGCCGAGCTGAACGCTGAAGCCTTTAAGGAGCTCGTTGAGGCCGAGGCCCAGGTGAAGCTTAGGAAGGTCGTCGCCTCAGACATATCCATGTTGTTGGGCTCGGCCGAGCCCACGTGGCTGAGCGAGAGCAGCAATAACCTGGTCATAGTCGATAGGGAGGACATAAACGACGAGGACGGGGTTGTAATTGGTGAGGACATAAATGAGCCGGGCAACTTGGTCGTGCTGAGGTGGCCCTACGCCTTTAGGGTACACCTGGGGGTCTTTGGGCCTACCGGCAGGGGCAAGACCGTGATGCTCTCCGGCCTGGCCTCCCAGCTCACGTCAATGCACCAGACCTTCGGTGACCCAAGGGCCATAGTTGTTATAGACCCTAAGGGGGACCTGGCCTCCATGCTTAGGGGGGTCGCGGACTCTTACGTTACTCCAAGCGAGGACGACTGCATTCCCATGAGGAGGCTTGACGGCATAGCTGCGAAGCTCCTTGAGAGCAGCCGCGAGACCGGCGAGGGGGCTAACGTTAAGGTCTGCGTCGGAAGGCTGAACCCAGAGGGCCTCGTGGTCTACGACCTGACGAGGCTGCCAAACGAGGTTAGGAACGTCTACGGCTCGCTGCTCGTGAGCTCCATGGCGCTGAGCGCCAGCGAGGGGGACCTTAAGGGTAGGGTCGTGATGATCCTGGACGAGGCCTGGCGCTTCGCCAGGGGCTCAGCGGTTCATATGGAGTTCGCCCTGAGGGAGGGCAGGAGCAAGGGCCTCTACGTGGTCTACGCGACCCAGCTGCCCTCAGACGTGGGCCGCCCGATAGTTGACAACACAGGTTACAAGCTCGTCTTTGGCGGCTTCACCAACTACTACGCGGAGCTGGGGGCGCAGCTCGGCATTGATAAGCCCGAGGAGCTCAAGTCCCTGCCAGTAGGCCACGCTGTCATGATAGACGAGGTGGGCAGGACCAGGCAAGTGAGGGTGCTGGACTTCACGAAACTGCTTAAAAACCTACCCACTTCACCTACAGAGGAGGGCGTAAGGGATGGGAAAGAGCTTAAGGCAGCAGAGGGCAGGTAAGGGATCGCTGACATTTAGGAACCCGGACCACATACATCCAGGTCCGGCAAGGTACCCCCAGCTCTCGGACAAGACCCTTGAGGGAGTTGTCAAGGAGCTAGTGCACGACCCCGGCAGGTACGTGCCCCTTGCAAGGGTAGTGCTAACCAACGGCGAGGAGTTCCTGATGCCAGCAGCGGAGGGCATGTTCGTTGGTCAGAGGATAAAGATAGGTCCTGATGCGGAGCCCACTTTTGGTAACGTGCTTCCCCTCTCTAAGATACCTGAGGGCACTCTAGTCTACAACCTAGAGCTCAGGCCTGGCGACGGTGGGAAGCTGGCCAGGCAGGCGGGAAGTTACGCCATAGTGCTGAGCAAGTCCGGTGACACAGTGAAGGTGCTGCTGCCGAGCAAGAGGGAGAAGGAGATCTCAGGCAACTGCAGGGCCACCATAGGGGTTCCAGCTGGGGCCGGCAGGATAGAGAAGCCGCTCCTGAAGGCTGGCAGCAGCTACTACAAGTACAGGGTCAAGGGAACCAAGTGGCCTACCGTAAGAGGCGTTGCCATGAACGCTGCCAACCACCCGTTCGGAGGAGGTTTCCACCAGCACGAGGGCAGGCCGACGACTACCTCAAGAAATGCCCCGCCGGGCAGAAAGGTGGGCCACATAGCTGCGAGGAGGACTGGAAGAAAGCGTTAGCCTTACTTCCCCTGCTTCATCAGTTCCCTGACCTTCCTTCCAATCTCGATCATCCTGCTGGCGACCTCCATGGCGTTGCGCCCAAAGACGAAGGATCCGGGCTCTTTGCCAAAGTCGCCCGTGTCATAAATTATGTCGACGGGCCCATTGGCCCTCTCAAGGGCCCTCCTAATGCCCCACGGTATGGAGCCGCCCTCCGCCTCCTTGACGCTCTCAGGCTCCTCAGACCTGTCATAGTAGGACCACCTGAGGCCCAGGGACTCCACAGCCTTTCTTATGTAGTCGTTTAGGGCTATGTTTGCGGCCGCCCTGTACTCCGGGTACTTGCTCATGTAGGCTAGGATGGCCCTGGCCACGTGGCTCGAGGCCCCCGGCGCGGGGTCGCCGTGAACCATGATCCTGTCGCCGTACCTAGTTATCCTGCCAGGAACCGCTATCACGTCATCGACGCCCCTGGCGTAGGGGTGCTCCACGGCCTCCCCTACGTTAATTGATATCTCTGGGACGAGGACTGAGACGTAGTACTCCTGCTGCTTAAGCATGTCTATAGCTGCCCTGAGGTCCTGTATAGCGTTGTACTTCATTGAGGGCACGTAGCTCCAGGCGGAAGGGTTCACGGGCCCGTGGCCCTTGCCGAGCCTAAGCGAGTACCTTATGGACTCAGTTATCACGTCCTTGGCGGCCCTCACGGCGTCAGGCAGCTGGAACCCCTTGGCCAGGAGGGCTGTTATCGCGGCCGAGAGCACGTCGCCAGTGCCGTGGGTGTCCTCAGTGTTTATCCTGGGGGCCCTGAACTCCCAGTAGCTCCCGTTGTAGTAAAGCACGTCAACGGACTCGCTGCCTCCCAGGTGGCCACCCTTGACCAGGGCCGCCGCGGCCCCGGTGCTATCAACTATGGCCTTGGCGGCGCGGCGGGCGTCCTCCAGGCCCCTTATTGTCATGCCTGAGAGCCTCTCGGCCTCGGGTGAGTTCGGGGTCACCAGCGTGGCCCTGGGCAGGAGCTCCTTAACTAGCACTTCTATGGCGTCATCTCTGAGCAGCTGCGCGCCGCTCTTGGCCACCATGACAGGGTCCACGACCAGCGGAAAGTCGTACTTCTTAAGCTCAGTCGCGACGGCGTGAACTATGTCCCTGTTGCTGAGCATGCCAGTCTTGGCGGCGTCTATTCCCATGTCTTCATAGACGGTCTCTATCTGCCTGGCCACGGCCTCTGGGCTCATGTCATATATTCCTGTAACTGAATACGTGTTCTGGGCCGTGACGCTGGTCACGGCCACAGTGCCGTGGACTCCGAGCGCCGCGAAAGTCTTGAGGTCAGCGTTGGCGCCAGCGCCGCCACCGCTGTCTATGCCTGCTATGGTCATAGCCACTGGTATGCCCCACCTGCTCACCTTGCCTCACCTCCGCATCTGCAGAACCTTGAAGAAGAGCTCCCAGAAGGGATCCTTCTCGGGCTGGGAGATGAGCCTCTCGCTGCCGTCATCTACTAGGTAAACCCCCTTGCCCTCCACTACCTCGCCTATGACGGCCGCGTCGATTCCCTTGGACCTCAGGAGCTCCACTGCCCTGTCGGCCACCTCGGGCTTAACGGTGGCTATTAACGTGCCCTCGCTTATCGACGCGTAGGGGTCAACGGGCACCGACGTGTACTCTGAGAAGGCGTCGATCACCCTCCTAACGTCATCCCTTATGAACAGCTTCTCCCTGTGGACCCTTATCGAGACCCCGCTGGCCTCAGCTATGTCATTAAGGGCTCCCCAGACGCCGTACTCAGTAGCGTCATGCATGGCTGTAACGCCAGTCCTCAGGCCAAGCTGTGAGAGCGTGAGCGCATCCTCAACTACAGACTGAAGCCAGAATATGTCCTGCGCCTTTCTCGTGAACTCCTCGCCGTACTTCCTGCTCAGGACTTCAGGGAACATGGATGCGAGTATCCCAGCCGTCTCCACGGCGGCGCCCTTAGTCATTATTACGACGTCCCCGGGCCTCGCCATGCCTGGCGTCACGTAGTGGTCCTTGGGCGTCACCGCCACCATGGTGGCGCCGCCTATCATTGGATAATCAATGCCGCCGTAGCGGCCGGTGTGACCAGCGACTATTGATATTCCCAGCCTGCTGCACTCCCTGTGTATGTAACCCCAGAGCGTGGCCAGCTCCTCGTCCTTCATATTAAGGGGGAGGTTGAGGTCTGTGAAGAGGTACCTCGGTGGCACCCCGGAGACGGCCACGTCACTGGCAAGTATGTGCACCGCGAACCAGGCGCTCTTCTCCCAGCCGTACTCCGGCACCACATAAACCGGGTCAACCTCAAATATTAGGTCGTAGTCCCCAACCCTCACAACCCCGAAGTCGACCCCGAACTGGGGCCCAACCATGACTGATGGGTCCTTTGCGCCCAGCTGGGGGTAAATGACCTTCTCAAAGAGCTCCCTGTTAACTTTACCTATGACTATGCTCAAGCCCAGCACCTCGTTACTATTCCTAGTGGTAACATAGAGCAACACGTTAAAATACGCTTTAGTACGTGCTCCAGGTGCAGGCCTTGAGGCTTAAGGTGCTTTATGTAAGCTCAAGCGTCGGCCTAGGTCACGTGACCAGGGACTACAGGCTCTCAAGGCTGCTGGGCTGGGCGGACATAACGTGGCTCACCGCTGGCAGGGCTGCAAAGTACCTCGAGGCCAGGGGCGAGAGGCTCCACGAGCTGTCCTGGGAGCTGAGGAGCCTTGGGGACTCCATAATGAACGTGATAAAGGGCTGCAGGGTGACGTTTTCACCGATTGGCCTGGCCAGGCTTTACCTTGATTTGAGGTGCAACTCTCGAGCCATAGCCGAGCGACTGAACCTGGAAGACTTCGACTTAGTGATAGGCGACGAGCCGTGGGAGCTTATGATGAGTGGCCTCAAGTTGCCCCAGAAGTCCGTGCTCATAACAGACATAACGTCCTTGGGCAGCTCGGTCAACTACGTGTCTAGGAGGGTCAACTCATGGATCCTGAAGAACTTTCACAGGTTTACCCTTCGATTTAACGTGGGCCTCTGGGGCGACGGCGAAGGCTTTCTAAGGTACGGCCAGATCCCAACGCATGAAAGTTACCCTGAGCCAGAAGAGGGTGACCACGTGGTGATAAACATAGGTGGAACAAACGCCGGCCTTAGGCTAGCCAGACAGCTGGAGGGGTATCTAACTAAAGTCGGCATTGACGTGGTGACCCTTGGTGGGGAGAACTTCGTTTCTGACCCAACAAAAGTCACGGCCAACGCTAAGGCGCTGGTAGTGTTGGCCGGTTATGGGAGCCTTGTTGAGGCCTCAATCATGAGAAAAAGGGCGGTCATATTAAAAATTGATAAACACTTCGAGCATAGGGAGAACGCAAGGCTGTTTGAGGGCAGGAAAGGCTACAGGGTACTTAACTGCAGCGAGGCGACGCCAGAGAAAGTTTACAGCGCCCTGCTCCAGGTGCTCAGGGAGAGCCCGCAGCCCCCTCAGCTAAGGGACGCCTCTCATGATATAGCGTCAGAGGTCGAGAGGCTGGCGAGCCAGGATAGTCTAACTTAGTATTAGGGATTTTATAGTAAAGGAATATTTAGCCTGGTGTGAACAGCTGAGCCCGGTGTGAGGCTTGGGCATAACTGAGCAGGACCTAGTGGGCGCCTTCTATGAAATGATAAGGACCGCGGCCACGAGCATACCTGAGGACGTCTACAGGGCGCTGAAGGAGGGATATGAGGGGGAGACGAACCCCCTGGCTAAGAAGCAGCTGGAGGCCATACTGAAGGATATAGACATAGCGTGCACAAGGAAGGTGCCCATATGTCAGGACACGGGGACTCCCTACTTCTTCTTTGAGATGGGCGAGAACTTCCCCCTCAGGCTGGGCGCGGTCAACGCTGCGCGCGAGGCCCTCAGAAAAGCCACGAAGGACGGCTACCTGAGGCCCAACGCCGTGGACCCGTTCTACAAGAAGAACAGCGGTGACAACACCGGCAGGTACATACCATGGATCCACATAGACGTTGTGGAGGGCAGCGACCTGAAGGTATGGTTCATGACTAAGGGCGGCGGGAGCGAGCTCCCAGCGACGCTAATAATGAGCGAGCCCATACTTGGCTTTGAGAAGCTCAAGAGCGGAGTCATAGACACCATAGCGAAGTACGGCCCCCTGCCATGCCCTCCTGTGATAGTAGGCGTCGCTGTGGCCGCAGGGGGTGACATAGCGTTAACGCTCGCCAAGAAGTCCCTGCTGAGGCCCGTGGGCGAGCGTAACCCTGACCCCAACATAGCCAAGCTGGAGGTGGAGCTGCTTAACGCGATAAATAAGCTTGGGCTTGGGCCTCACGGCTTCGGCGGCGGCCTTACAGCCCTGGACGTTAAGATAGACTACTCATACAGGCACCCGGCAACCTTTGCCATAGGTATAGTGACAAGCTGCTGGGCCACCAGGAGGGCCTCTGCGGTGGTGCACTCCGACGGCAGCTGGGAGATGACTAGCAAGCACATAAGGTACACGGGGAGTGGTTGCGTGATATGAGGTGATGAGAATGAGCTCCGCCAGGGAGTTCCACCTGAGGACCCCTCTCAGGGACGAGGACGTGGAGAAGCTCAGGATAGGCGACGTTGTCTACCTCACAGGCACGGTGGTCACGGCAAGGGATGAGGCGCACGAGCTGGCCCTTGAGGTGCTCCGCGGGGGAGGGTCGCTGCCCGTGGACCTCAGGGGGCTCGCGCTTTACCACTGCGGGCCGGTGGCTGTCAAGGATGTCAGCGGCAGCTGGAAGATCATAGCGGCTGGCCCCACAACAAGTATGAGGATGGAACCCGTGGAGCCAGAGTTCATAGAGAGGACCGGGGTAAAGATGATAATTGGCAAGGGAGGCATGGGCAGGGGGACGGCTGAGGCCATGAAGAAGCACAAGGCGGTCTATGCAGTCTTCACTGGGGGCGCCGGGGCACTGGCCGCCGAGGCAATAAAGAGGGTGCCAGCCGTTTACTGGCTTGACAAGCTGGGCATGGCAGAGGCCATGTGGGTCTTCGAGGTTGAGGAGTTCGGTCCACTAACTGTTGCCATAGACTCCACGGGCGCCAACCTTTACGAGCAGAGGCTGGCAGAGGTGGCCGAAAAGGCAAAGGAGGTCAAGAGGGAGCTCGGGCTTCCTGCTGAGGAGTGACCTTAGCCGCTATGGCCTCAACGGCTTTCTTTATTAGCCTTAACCCCAGGTCCTCCGCCTGGAACGTCAGCTCTGCCGGCAGGCCGTCTAGGGTTGACTGCAGCTTGCCCCTTAGCAGCAGCTCGAAGGCCTCACGCTCGCTGAGCCCCCTGGACTCTAGGTAGAAGAGCTGGTCTAGGGGTACCCTGTACTGGGCGGCGCGGTGGGAGGCAGCCTTTATGTCCCCCGTGTCTATCCTCATCATAGGCATGGTGTAGGCCCTGGACTCCTCGCTCAGGAGCAGGGCCTCAACTATGAAGTTCGACGAAGAGCCGTAGGACTGCGGGTTCATAATCACAGTGCCCCTCACGGACACCAGCGACTTGCCTGACGAGAAGCCAAAGCCTGTTATGTCTGCGGTACTGTCGTGGCCCGTCTGGACAGTATCTATTATGTTATCAACGGTCTGGCCCTCGGACGAGGCCACAAAGGACCTGTGCACGAGCTGCGAGCCGGAGCTCAGGAGGCTCTGCTCGTCAACCCTGGTCATAACGCTGCCGCCCGAGACCACGGTCGACCTGACCTTGGCTCCAACTCCCAGGGCCCTCCTCAATATAAATGCCATGGGCTTCTCAGCCTGCGGCTCCGCTACTATTACAAGGTTAAGGTTGGAGTTCCTCTTGGCCCTGACCTCTATTCCCGTGGTTCCAGGAGCGGCCCTCGGCGCGTAGACTAAGATGTTCGCGCTTACCCCCTCATTGACGTTTATGAGAAGGTGGTAGGAGTACCAGCTGTCGCCCTCGGGCCTGCAGAGGGCTATTCTGTAGGTGCCGCTCGCGGGCTCGAGCTTGTGAGCGCCGGCAAGCCTAGCTATGTGCTCCGCGTAGAGTTTAGATGCCGAGAGGTCAAGCACGCTCTCGTCAATGTCATAGTTGTAGCCGACGCCGCAGGGCCCCAGCACCATGTCCCAGCTTCCCCTGGGCTGCGAGAAGCTCAGGGGGCCGCTCAGGGCCAGTGCCTCCTCGAAGAGCTTCCAGTTAGTGTAGTTCTTAGTGGTGGGCGAGTCCGCGATAGCCTGCCACGATGTCTTGGAGGCTATTCTCCTCGCCCTCTCAACTAGGAGTGAGGCCATCTCCGCATTCACCCAACGCTCCCGAGCTGGCTGAACTCGAGCTCGATCACCTTTGTTAGTATGCTCACAGTCTCAAGCGGCAGCCCCTTTAGCACGTCCCTTATGAAGCCGTTGACTATCATAGCCTTGGCCTCCCCTTCAGTTATGCCCCTTGAGGCCAGGTAGAACAGCTGATCCTCGCCAAGCCTTCCAACGGTGGCCTCGTGGGTCACCTCGGCCGTGGGCTCGTCAACCTCGTTCCTCGGCAGCGTGTAGGCCCTGCTCTCCCTGTCCATTATTAGGCTGTCGCACTGCACGTGGGCGACGCTGTTCTTGGCGCCCTTAAGTACCTTGACAAGGCCTCTGTAGGCAGCTATGCCGCCCCCGGAGCTTATGCTCTTAGATATTATCAGGCTCCTGGTCTCAGGCGCCACGTGTATGGCCTTGGAGCCGACGTCCTTTATCTTGGATGGGCCGTTGGCTATGCCTATGGATATGTTCTTGGTGGACGCGCCCCTCCCCTTAAGTATGGTGCTCGGGTAGGTGAACGTTATTTTGCTCCCTATGCTGCCCTCAACCCACTCTACGTTGGCGTAGTCCTCCGCTATGGCCCTCTTGTTATTGAAGTTGATTATGCTGCCGCTCCAGTTCTGCATTGTAGTGAAGTGGACCTCGGACCTCTTCCTGGCGTAGATCTCAACCATACCGTCGTGGAAGCTGAACTTCGGCAGTATTGGGGCCGCGCAGCCCTCTATGAAGTGTATGAAGCTGTCCTCGTCAGCCACCAGGAGCGTGTGCTCGAACTGGCCCTCGAGCTCGCTGCCTATCAGGAAGAACGCCTCGACCGGGTTGAGCACCTTGACCCCCTTGGGGGCGTAGACGAACGCGCCGCCGCTCCAGAGGGCGTAGTGGAGCGCGGCGAACTTGTGGTCGTTGTACGGGAATACCCTGCCGAAGTACTCCTTGACCAGGTCGGGGTACTTCTTCACCGCCTCGTCCATAGACATGAATATCACGTTCTTCTTCTTCAGCTCCTCCTTGACCCTGGTTATTATGTTCTCGCTGTCAAAGACCGCGGTGAGGCCCGAGAGCACCTTGGCCTCGGCCTCCGGGAGGCCGAGCTTCCTGTAGGCATCTTTCATCCAGTCGGGCAGGTCCTCCCAATCGCTGGAGCTCTCAGCCTTTGGCTTCACGTAGGCGGCTATCTCATCAAGGTCCATGCTCTCGACGCCCTCAAGCCAGTTGGGCATGGGTAGCCTCTCGAACGCCTCAAGCGCCCTGAGCCTGAGGAGCCTCATCCACTCTGGCTCCCCCTTAGACCTTGAGATCTCCTCGACGACGTCCCTTGAGATTTTACCCTTAACCTCCACCTCCTTGGGGTACGGCATTGACCTGCCGAGCAGCGACCCAGCGTCGAAGTGCATTACCTCCTTGAGTTCCCTTTCCCTCACAAGCTTAACGGGCTCCGTCAAGGCTGTCACCTCGCCATCTGAAGGGTCTCATAGCCTTTGGTGAGGACCTCGTCAACGAGCTCAGGCCCCCCGGCGCTCACTATTCTTCCGTTGATAAGCACGTAGGCCCTTGAGGGCCTCACGAACTTGGTTATCTCGGCGTGGTGAGTTATTATTAGTACTCCTATGCCCTGAGACGCCATGGAGGCTATGGTGTTCCCTATAATCCTTATGCCGTCAACGTCAAGGCCGCTGTCAGGCTCGTCAAGGATGACGTACTTGGGCCTCATGGCGAGCACCTGAAGGATCTCAGACCTCTTCTTCTCGCCTCCGCTGAAGCCCACGTTAACCTCCCTGTCAAGCAGGTCCTTTGACATGCCAAGCTCTGACGACCGCTGCCTGACCCACGAGACGAACTGCGGGTCAACGTAGCTTAGGTCAAAGCCTTTAACCCTCTTGGCGTTTATTACGTTAAGTAAGTAGCTCAGCTTCACGCCTGGGACCTCAACTGGGCTCTGGAAGGCCAGGGTTAGGCCCCTGAGGGCGCGCTCGTACGTGGGCTCGTTAGTTATGTCAACGCCGTCCATCGATATCCTGCCGCTGACCACCTTATACCTTGGATGCCCCATGAGGGCATATGCAAGTGAAGTCTTGCCGCTGCCGTTAGGGCCCATTAGGACTACGGCTTCCCCCCTCTCAACCTTAAGCGAGACCCCCTTCAGTATCTCCTTGTTATCCACGCTGACTCGCAGGTCCTGAACCTCCATAGCCAACTCGCTCACTCAGACCTTTAACGCGCGTTAAAGTTAATAAGCGGTGGTCTGTGCCTTGAAGGGCCTTATCTTGTAGTCCTGGAGGGCGCGCCCAGGGCTCTCCTGACGTACTCAATTATAATCCTCGCGCGCTCCAGCGCCTTAACAGCGTCCTCCTCGGTTGCCTCGCTGACCTCATAGCCGCCTGGAAGCTCGTCACTGCAGGCGTCGTCACAGGCATCGCTTGTAAGCATGCTAAGGGAGTCCAAGACGCCAAGGCATGCAGGGAGCTGGGGGTCCCTCGGGGCACCCCTCTTAACGGCCTCGGCGTAGGCCTCCCTTAGGCTGTGAGACGACCTGGCCCCAAGCATGGCCAGCGAAGAGAGGGCCGCCTGCCTGGACTCGTAGCACGAGACTCCATAGAGGCTGGCTTTCAGGTGCCTTTCGGCCGACCTCAGCAGCTCCTCGCCGTACCTAAGCGACACGCCGCAGCCCTTAGAGCTCAGGGGGGCTCTAAGGCGTAAAGCCTTAATCGGGCCCCATAAATACTAATTTAAATTAGTACTTTTAAAGTAGCGGTATTCTACATATTTACGTGCGCACTCTGCAGGTGAAGGCGGTGAGTGAGGGCTTCAAGGTAGTGCTAACGGCCGAGGGGGCCACCGCCAGCGACACCTTGGGCGCCACCGTGGCAGGCTTCATAAGCGCTCTCCCGGACAGCTACATCAAGCCCCTCATAGCAAGGACGTACTTCAGGGTGAAGTCAAGGAATGGCATAGCTGAGAGGGCCCCCTATGGCTTAGCCAAGGTTGAGGCCTCGCTCGTGGCTAAGGGCGTGGTTAGCAGGGACGAGGTTGCTATAGCCAGCCCCTACGAGCTTGACAAGGTCATAGGGCCCAACACCAGGGTGCTTGGGATATATGTCATGGACCCCCTTGGGCTCAGCTTTGGAAGCGGGATAGTTTACTGGATACTTAAGCTTGCCGGCCTGCCTTACAGGGGCATACCCTTCATTGCCAGGTCCTTCCTGGAGATATTCACAAACCCGGCCGTTAAGGCTCACAGGAGCCACATGAAGATAGTTGTCGGAGGGCCGGCCACGTGGCAGCTGACGGACACCGGGTATCATAGGAAGCTTGGGGTGGACGTTGTATATGAGGGGGAGTTCGAGAGCCTCGGCCCCTCGGTGTTCTCCAGGCTTCTGAGGGGAGAGCCCCTGCCCCCGGTGGTCTCAGCTCCTCCGGCTAAGCCTGAGGACATCGCAACAATATTGACGCCTTCCAACGGGGGCCTGGTGGAGGTCACGAGGGGCTGCGGCAGGGGCTGCGCCTTCTGTACCCCAGCGCTGAGCGGCGCCATAAAGTCGCTTCCGTTTGAGGGCCACATAGACCAGGAGATAAGGGTCAACATAGGGAGGGGCGGGATGAAGGACATAGACCTTCACAGCGATGAGTTCTTCAGGTACGGAGCCAAGGGCATAGAGCCCAACCCTGAGAAGGTCATCGAGCTCACCAGGAAGGCCTACAAGCTCGTCAAGTCATATGGCGACGAGCACACCATATCTACGAACTTCACAACGGCTGCCGTGGCGGCCTACAAGCCTAAGATGGTTGAGGAGGTCGCGCAGTACATAAACGAGGGCGGCAGAAGGACATTCATAGAGATGGGCATAGAGACGGGCTCCCCGAGGCTGCTGAGGAAGCTCATGCCTGGTAAGGCCCTTCCCTACACGCCAGAGCAGTACCCTGAGGTGGTAGAGCAGGCCATAGGCATACTCAACGATAACGGATGGGTTGTTGTTGGCACGATGATACTTAACCTCCCTGGGGAGACTGAGGACGACGTAGTTTATGACTTAGAGCTCCTGGACAGAATTAAGAAGCTGAGAGTGATAACGTTCCCACTGCCGTTCATACCCATGGGGGCCCTGAGGCACACGTACTTCACCATCTTAAACAAGATGCTGCTGGACCCGGTCAGAGGACGGTTCATACTTGAGGCGCTTTCGAAGGCCTTCAGCGAGGCAGCAGCCGATATGGATATGGCTGTGGAGAAGATGGAGAACCCGTTAGCTAAGATAATAATAGGCAGGCTTGGCAAGACGTTAGCTTCCATGCTGGTTAAGCGTTATGAGGAGGCAATGCGCGAGCTCGCCTCAAGGAGGTTGAAGGTACCTGAGGTGAGCGAGAGCTACACGACGTTAAGGACCGCCGTCTACTGAAATGAGTCTTCGCATGTTTTGGAAGCGGGTCGCTATATGAAAGGGTTTTTATGTTTTTATCAATTTATAATATTAAGAAAAGAAGGGAAAACCATGGAGCGCTAAGGGGCAGGAATCGTTTTATGATGAGCTTGCGCTGAGGACACCCCATGGGAGAAATACAATGACTGAGACTACAGCAACTATGATGCTTGCTGGTATGAAGCCTATGATGGAGAGGGCGCCGTCGCTTCCTATGTAAGACATGAGTACTATGAAGCCTAGGTATGCAAGGTACCATAAGGAGCTGAGAAGGCCTCCTTTGACCCTAAATATGGCGCCAAAGACCAGGGCGCCGGCAAGCCCTATGGCTACCGCGTAGGGCACTGCAGGCCAGCCGCTCCAGAACGATATGAGCGAGGCGCTGGCAAAGGCCAGGGCAGCCCATATCCATGAGCCTGGCAACCTATACTCCTTAGGTATCAGGTTCTTCCTGTGGCCAGCGAGCATCGCCACGGGGAGAGTTGCAAAGGCCAGGTAGCCGCCCACCACGGCGTCCTGGAGCATAGCATATATTGTAGGCACGGGGGCCGTCAGGAAGGTCAGAACTGCTGCAATTATAGCAAACACTATGAGGGCCCAGTAGGGATCGCGTAGGACTCGCTTATTTCCTTAAGCTTCTCAGGCATGTAGCCCGACCTTGCCATAGAGAACAGCACCCTGACACCGCTGCCCAGGTATATGTAGCCTGTGACTAATGGACCTAGTATAGCGACGACTAGTGTCAGGTAGAGCGCAAGCGAGGACCTGGCGGCGTTCGCTAGGTCTACGAAGGGGTTCCCCGGCAGGTAGCCCACTGCCGTCCAGTTACCGGCGTTATGCTAAGCGCGCTCCACTTTAACCCGCCAATGAAGACCACGCTGAACAGTATATAGAAAAGAGTCTGGCCCAGCACCTTTAGCAGTATGGCCTTTCCTAAGAATGATTTATCCTTTACCTCCTCAGCGAAGTCGGGTATAACCCTTATGCCGCCATATGCGAACATGGCAAAGGGTATCGCGAGGAAGACGCCGCTGAACCCAAAAGGCATGAAACCTCCTTTGACTGCTGAGAAGTTCCTGAAGTCAAAGAACGCGAAGGCCAGGGCCAGCGCTGCGGCAACGTAAACGAGCAGCTTTATAATGCCGACCGAGGCGGTGGCCTTACCAAAGGCCTTCACGCCGAAGTAATTGAATGGCACGAAGAGCAACAGGAGCAGTGTTCCCACCACAGCGCCTTGCAGGGTCGGAATAGTGGTATGTGGGACTATTAGTGACGGAAATATGAACGAGAGGCCCTCGACGGCGGCCAGGGCCTCTATAGGTGGTATGAAGAGGTACCAGACCAGGTTCATAAATGATGATATCAGGTTTAAGGTGTTACCATGGGTATACAAGGGGTACCTGGCAGGCCCCCGGCCTCGGGCCAGGTAAGGGCCAGCTCTATGATAGGTATGGAGATGAACGTATAGAATACAGCGCCGAGAACCCATGCCATGATCAGGCTCGGCCCTGCCTCAACTGCCATCTGCGCGGGCGCAAAGAGGACGCCAGTTCCTACGGCGCCCACTATCCCGGCTATCAGTATCTCAAGGAAAGAGAGCTCCCTCCTCAGGGACCTGCTTGGCATATGCATCACCTAAAACGCTGGCCTCGTGGCAACAGTCATGCTTTATAAGGCATTAATGCATGTGCACAACTGTTGTACAGGTCTTTATGTAGAGCATTCACGGCCAGCCTACCCTTGACACGGCGAACAGCGAGCTACTCAAACAATCATTAGTGAAGTCTGTCATTCGCCCTAACAGTTTTAACTCAGTTGTAATAGTCCTGGTAGATGGGTTACGTAGGTTGAGGTTGAACGAGGAAGTTATGGAGGTCGTTGCAGACGTTATGAGGCTCCTCTACCAGAGGGGGCTAGTACAAGTGAAGGGGGGTAACGTCAGCGTCATAGACAGGTCATCAGGACTTGTTTATATAACTCCGACGGGAGTTCCAAGGCATCAGCTTAAGGCTGACGACATAGCAGTTATGACGCTTGACGGTAACGTGATAGTTGGAACTCCAAGCAGCGAGTTCAGGATGCACCTGGGGATATACAGTTCAATACCTTCAGCTGTGAGCGTTGTGCACGCTCACCCGCCTAAGGTGATAGCGCTCTACGAGCTTGGGTCTAAGCTCGACCTTTCCATAACTACAGAGGCCAGGGCCAGAGTTAATTGCGTCAGCGAGGTACCTTATGTAAAGCCTGGCACCCAGGAGCTCGCGGCTGCGGTAAGCGACGCGCTCAAGCAGTGCCAGGCAGCCGCGCTTAGAGGCCACGGCATAGTGGCCTACTCCTCCCGTGACGTCTATGAGGCTCTCGATATCGTTGAAGCCCTGAGCGACCTGGCTGAAGTTCAATTATACGTTAATTTAATGAAAAGGTGAACGTTAACAAGCAAAGAAAGGGTTCCTAAGCTACGAGAGTCTCAGTGCAAGCAAAGGGCCTTATGTGGTCAGCCTCCCGGCGTCCCATGATATGTCGCGTCACGCCACACGGCGTCCCATATCTCCTGCTCGCTGAGAGTTATGTTCTTTATTATTGCGTTGTAGATCTGCGTCAGGAGGGCGTGATGGAAGCTCTCGTCCCTCAGCAGCATATCTATGAGGAACGTGAGCACGGGGTCGGACTTTATCATATTATCGTTTTTAAGCCTTCCAAGTTCGTCTATGCTCTCCTTCTCCATCTGTATGTGCGACTCTATGTCGTTAAGCACGGCCGAGGACTCCGCCTGGTCTATGAGCCCCGTGCCCTGAATTATGGATGCCATAGTTTCATAAATCTTAGAGTGCTTTATTGAGTCCTGGGACACGGCGTCCATTATGAGCTTTACCACTGGGTTCTGGGACTTCTCGGAGGTCGCCCTCAGCTTTTCCGCGTACTCGAGCTCACGCTTAGCCTCATTCTTAAAGTACTCGGCCAGCCTCCTCCTGGCCTCAAAGTTCTGCAGCGCCAACTCGCTCACTAAGTAGAAAGCCGTTCTAGCTGCGTATAAAGCTTCATTGCGTGAACATATAATATTTAGCCTTCAACCATAGGCTGTCTGGTGGGACCACGAGGCTTATTGACCTACATGAGGACATAGGGTACTGGTACTCCAGGGGCTACGACTTCGTGTCGGGGCAGGGCCCCACAAGCCTTGACAAGCTGTCGAAGTTAGGCGACGTCGCAGTGGTGGCTATGATATTCCCTGCCGTCGGCAGGGGGAGGTATGACCTAACGCTTAACGTGTTGCTCAACCAGCTTAAGTACTTCCTAAGCCTTGAGCGCGAGGGCAAGGTGAGGATAGTGAGGAGGGCCAGCGACCTAGACCAGCCCGGGGTGAAGCTAATAATAGGGCTTGAGGGCACCGACGCCCTCAGCGACGCCTATGACTTGCTCTGGCTCTTTAACGCCGGCCTCAGGGTAATAGCTCCAACTTGGAACTACAATACCAAGTTCGCGTCATCATGCACCTCAAAGAAGGACTACGGCCTCACAGACCAGGGCGAGGAGCTGGTAAAGCTTGCCAACGAGCTTGGAGTGGTAATAGACGTGTCGCACTCGTCCAGGCAGACAACCCTTGACGTAACTTACTTAAGCAGGAAGCCCGTCATAGCCACTCACAGCAACGTGATGGCGCTGAAGCAGCACTACAGGAACCTCGACGACGCGGAGATAGAGGGCATAGTAAAGACTGGGGGCGTAATTGGCGTGACCAGCATACCAGGCACGCTGCCATCCGATGACATAGATGGGATGGCCGCGGTCGCCAGATACATCGGCGAGAGGTTTGGGTGGGATCACGTGGCCCTGGGCACGGACTTCCTAGGCCTTGACAGGTACCCACAGGGGTTCTCAGACCTCTCCAACATTGATGACCTTGCTTCAAGGCTTGGCGGCCACGCGGAGGCCGTCCTGTGGGGCAACGCGCTGCGCGTCTTCAAGGAGGCGCTGCCGCAGTAGTCAATACCCCCTACTTGAGCTTTTAAACATCCCTTGCCATTACAAATCTTGAGCTGGCTGACATGGGGGGCAAGCTGGTTTACAACATAATAAGGTCCGAGTCCGGCACGGTGTTAGCAGTGGCTGACGCCGAGCTGTTAAACAGGAGGTTCACGAGGGAGGATGGAGCGGTACTTGAAGTTAACGAGGAGTTCTTCGGGGATAAGGTGGGCGACGAGAACGACGTGCTGAGGCTTTTTGATGAAGCTGACATGATAGTGCTTGTCGGCAAGAGGTCAGTGGAACTTGCCGCGAGGCTCGGCCTTGTTGCCCCAGGCTCGGAGATAGTGGTAGGTGGGGTACCTTACGTGCAGGTATTCAAGTCACTCATGTTGGGCTGAACCCTTCTTCGAGCCCGCGGCCCAGCCTTAGATGGGCCTCACGCCGTTGGGCTCGGTTACCCGTGAGCCCATTGGGGTTCAGAAGCCCTGCGGCGGGGCGAAAGGCTCACGCCTATCATGGCTGAACAGGAGAAGTAGTTAAGTGAAGGCGCAGGGACAAGCTGTAAACTCCAAAAGAGCCCAGCTGAACTCCCCTATATGCAGCCCATAGGCTTGACCTTTTATTTACAGGGCCAAATATAGCAGGCGGGTGATCACGTGGGAGACATAGTGGTGTTGCTGAAGCCGGCCCTCAACCCAGAGATGATAAGGGGGACCCCTGAGGGCTCCGTGGACTTTGATTACATGCCTCTGAAGCTATCAGATATAGACAGGAACGCGGTGGAGGAGGCGATAAGGATTAGGGACCAGTACTTCAAGGGCTCAAAGATTTACTCCATAAGCGTAGCTACGTGGGGGCCCGTGGCTAAGAGGGACAAGGACATAAAGATGGCCGTTCAGGAGGGCCTGGCGAAGGGCGTGGACGAGGCCTACATAGTTGAGGATGACTCGATAACTCCTGGGGACCAGGTAACCACAGCCTCCGCTATAGTGGCTGTGCTCAAGAAGTTCAACATAAGGCCGGATATAATACTGGCCGGTGAGGCCACCATTGATGGGTTCTCGGGCCAGGTGGCGGGCAGGGTCGCCGCGAAGCTCGGCCTGCCCTACGTTAGCTTTGCGAGAAAGATTGATATCAAAGGCAACACCCTGGTGGCCGAGAGAGACGTGGAGGATTACGTGGAGGTTGTAGAGGCCCCGCTTCCCGCAGTTGTGAGCGTCACCAGGGAGATAAACTCCCCGAGGCCTCCAACCCTGATACAGATAAGGATGGCCTCAAGGAAGCCGCAGCACGTGGTCAAGTTAAGCGACCTGAGC
Organism: Acidilobus sp.; assembly: GCF_049973875.1. Taxonomy (NCBI): domain Archaea; kingdom Thermoproteati; phylum Thermoproteota; class Thermoprotei; order Acidilobales; family Acidilobaceae; genus Acidilobus; species Acidilobus sp. The sequence goes on along the minus strand of NZ_JBMFJI010000010.1, from coordinate 12,534 downwards.
GACGTGGTGACGCCAAAGAAGAAGCTCTCGGCCGCCAGGGTGCTTGCAGTTAAGAGGAAGCAGGTAATGATAGAGGGCAAGACTCTTGAGGAGACGGCCGACAAGCTGATAGACGCCCTGGTCTCCGAGGGCGTGATAAAGGCGTGAGGTGATTGCAATGGCCTCCTCGCTGGTCGTTGGAGGCTCTGAAGACGACATAGCTGAGGCCCTAACTGTAGCCAGGCAGTTAGGCAGCGTACACATAGTGGCTTATGGTAACGTTAATGCGGCCTCGCTGGCCGAGTACGGCCACACAGTCTATCATATAGCCCAGGACGACCCTGAGTCCATATTCAAGGCCGTTAAGGAGATCTATGACCAGGTCAAGCCTTCCCTTGTGGTCGCCCCAACCTCCAAGAACCTGAAGGACGCCCTCTCGAGGCTTGCAGGGCTCTACGATCTGCCTATGGCAACTGAGGTCTTCAATGTGAAGCTCTCGGGCGACCAGGTCTCATACACTCGCGGCTTCCTAAGCGGGAGGGCGCTGGAGGATGACGTAGTCCCGCTGCCGGCGGTCCTCCTCCTGGCCGCCAGGAAGACGCCCAGGGCGCAGAAGTCACAGTCCAAAGGCGACGTAAAGGAGCTAACGGTTGCTCCCTCCCTTAAAGTTGTTGAGAGAAGGCCCAAGGAGAGGGGCGGCGTTAATATAGAGACAGCTGAGATAATAGTGAGCGTTGGGAGGGGGTTCAGGAGCAAGGACGACCTCAAGCTGGCCTTTGACCTGGCGGAGGTGCTCAACGCCCAGATAGGCTGCTCGAGGCCCGTGGCGGCCGACCTCAAGTGGCTTAGCGAGGACCACTGGGTTGGCCTGAGCGGCCATAAGGTGGCCCCGAAGCTTTACGTGGCGATAGGCATAAGCGGCGCGCCGCAGCACCTGGCGGGCATCACCGACGCTAAGCTTGTAGTAGCCATAAACAATGACAAGAGCGCCCCGATATTCAAGAACTGTGACTATGGAGTTGTGGCCGACCTTTACCAGTTTGTGCCAGTGCTCACGAAGAGGCTGAGGGAGAGACTTCACAGGTAGCCTGGATACACTTTATAATACTTTTCTATAAAAATATTTTGAAGAAATTATTTAAGATTATGAAAAAGAAAAATACATACACCAGTGTAAAAGCGTTTTAGGCTAGCCTAATCTGATGAGTGCGAGCAATGGCACTTAAGGAGGTTCACCTGCTGCTTGGCGGGCCGCAGGGCGCTGGCGTTGAGACCAGCGCCTCGGTGCTCACGGCCTCCCTGGCAGGGCTGGGCTACGGCATTATGTCGGACAGGGAGTACTACTCAAACATAGTGGGGAGGCATTCGTACGTGCACTTCACGATATCTGCCACCTCGTTCCCGCGCAGCCTGACCTATCCAGTAGAGCTAGTGGGCGCGATGGACGCCGAGTCGGTACTGACGCACTTCCACGAGGTTGCGCCAGGAGGGGCCCTAATTTACGACGCAGGTGTTGAGAAGACTAAGATCTCCCAAGTAATAAGCATGGAGCCTGAGGTGAGGGAGAGGGTCGAGGCCAGGTTCAAGGAGTACGGCCTCGAGCCCACGGTAGGCAACGCTGCTAAGATCGTTGAGGAGAAGCTAAATGCTCATGCCGTTCCTCTGGACTTCAGGAGGATACTTGACGATGCCAGACAGAAGCTCTGGGTCAGCAGCGTTGAGGTGCAGCGCTACAGGAACAGCATACTCCTGGGCGCCGCGGCTGCGGTCCTGGGCGTTGACCCGGAGGTCATAAGGGACGGGCTCAGCGTGAGGTTCAAGGGCAACCAGAAGGTAGTTGACGCTAACATGGTTGTCGTAGGGCTTGCAATGGAGAGCATCCCTAAGGAAGTGAGGGGGCTTGCAAAGCTCGACGAGCCCAAGCTTGACGTTGAGGAGATGATCAGCGCCAGCGGGAACGACGTTATAGGCATGGCTAAGATAGTTGGCGGCGTCAGGTATCAGTCATACTACCCAATAACTCCAGCGTCGGACGAGTCCGTGTTCATAGAGGCTCACCAGGCAGTCAGCGTTGAAGGCAAGCCGGTGGGCTCAATAGTCGTCTTCCAGACGGAGGACGAGCTGGCAGCTATAAACTCAGCAATAGGCGCCGCCCTCACGGGCGTGAGGGCAGCCACTGCAACCAGCGGGCCAGGCTTCAGCCTGATGGCTGAGGGCCTTGGCTGGGCTGGCCACAACGAGGTGCCGCTGCTGATAACCTTCTACCAGAGGGGAGGCCCAAGCACTGGGCAGCCGACAAGGGGGGAGCAGGCTGACCTGCTGTTCTCGCTCTTCGCTAGCCACGGCGAGTTCCCAAGGATAGTGATTGCAAGTGGTGACATAGAGGAAGCATTCTACGACACACTGAAGGCCCTCAACTGGGCCGAGGGGTTCCAGGTGCCCGTTATACACCTCGTAGACAAGTACATGGCTAACGTCATATCGGCCATGAGGATGCCTGACCCCTCCAAGGTTAAGGTTAACAGGGGCAAGCTTATACTTAAGGCCTCGGGACCCATGAAGAGGTTCGACCTAAGCGACCCCGTAAGCCCGAGGCCTGCCATAGGCTCCGGCGCCATAACCTGGTACACTGGCGATGAACACAACGAGTGGGGCCACATAAGCGAGGATCCCATGAACAGGGTCAAGATGTATGACAAGAGGATGAAGAAGCTTGAGATCATGGACCAGGAGATACCCGTGGAGGAGAGGGCAGTATATTACGGCGACGACAACGCTGACTTCCTGCTGGTGGGCTGGGGCTTCGTGAAGGGGGCGGCCCTTGACGCCCTTGAGGAGCTAAAGCAGGAGGGCTACCGCGGCGCCTACCTTCACTTAAAGGTCTTCAGCCCGTTCCCATCAAAGTACGTGGCCGACATCCTGTCAAAGTTCGACCCCAAGAGGATAATAGACGTTGAGCACAACTACCTTGGCCAGGCGGCCAAGGTTATAGAGATGAACACGGGCTTTAAGATATCAAGGTTTATTTTGAAGTACACGGGGAGGCCCATGTATCGCATGGAGCTCAAGGAGGCCGTGAAGAGGATCCTTGAGGGTAAGAGCGTGAGGGAGGTGTTGACCTATGGTGAGTGAGGCCGCATATAAGACCAACGTGTGGGTCGACTGGTGCCCCGCCTGCGGCAACTTCGGCATACTGACAGCCATGCAGAGGGCGCTGGCCGAGCTGAACATACCGCCCGACAAAGTGGTCGACGTTTCAGGCATAGGCTGCAGCGGCAAGACGTCGCACTTCCTCAATGTAAACGGCGTCCACAACCTTCACGGGAGGTCCATACCTTACGCCGAGGGCATAAAGCTGGCCAACCCGGAGCTCACAGTGTTAGTTAACGGCGGCGACGGCGACCTCCTGGGAATAGGCATGGCGCACTTTGTCGCGCTTGGAAGGAGAAACCTGGACGTAAAAGTGATAATTCACGATAATCAGGTGTACGGCCTGACCAAGGGACAGGCGTCGCCAACTCTGAGGGCAGGCCAGAGGGTCAAGTCAATGCCTTTACCTAACATGCAGGACTGGGTTAACCCGATATCTGTCGCCCTTGCAAGCGGCTACACCTTCGTGGCCAGGGCCTACGCGCTGTGGATAGACGACCTTAAGGAGATACTGAAGGCTGCCATAAAACACAGGGGCGCAGCCGTCGTAGACGTGCTGCAGCCGTGCCCGACATGGAACAACATCTACACGCCAGACTTTTACAAGCAGAGGCTTTACAAGCTTGACAGCGAGAAGGACTGGGACCCATACGTGAAGAGCCCCGACCCGAAGGAGGCGGCGGAGAAGCTGAGCAGGGCGTTTGCTAAGGCCCAGGAGTGGGGAGATAGAATACCTGTAGGCATATTCTATGCTAACCCCTATGTCGAGAGCTTCGTCGACAACGTCTCTAAGGTGAACCCGATGTACATGCAGATGCCGCCGGCCGAGAACGTAATAGCAAAGGACGATGGAACACCCATAGTAGACGTGCCAACAATGAGGGCTATATTTAAGGACTACATAATAAATGTGAGGAAAGAGCAGAACTAAATAAGCTTTCTAAACATAGTTATATTTTAAAGTTTTTTGATTTTAATGATTTTAATAATTATAGAGCTATCGCTCCCGACACCAGCAGTATTCCGAGGAACGCCACGCAGGCCGCGGCCCAGTGCCTTATCATAGGGTGCTTGCCAGCCTCCCTGGTGGCGCCGTAAAGTAGGGCGGTCGTCACTATGGGCCTCAGGTTTTGAAGCGGTGTCGCGACGTCGACTTCCAATGATGTGAGGGCCACGTACCTGAGAAGCTGGCCCAGGGCCGCGGCCAGGCCCATTATGGCTACTGGCTTTCCGAACCTCCTCAGCAGGCTTAGGCTAGCCCTGGGGCTGAGCGCCACCAGCCCTGAGAGGTAAGCTATTATCACTCCGAGCCCTGGGCTGCCGCCGTAGAGGTCGCCAAGCTTTATTATAGCAACTGATGACGCTATAGCAAAACCCGTGGCAAGCCCAAGCCCAAGGCCCGAGAGGCTGAACCTCTCGGTGCCCCAGTCTGACGCCAGGTAAACGCCGGCCATTATAGCGATGACCCCTAGAACTATTGAGAGCGTTATCCGCTCGCCCAGGAATAGGCTCATGAGTATTGAGAAGGCCGCGCTGGAGCTGGTCATAACGCTCGCCCCGCTTGAGGATAGCCGGGAGGTCGCGGCGTACATGAGAGTCCTTCCGACGCTGAAGTTCACTATGCCAGCCGCAATAAAGAGTCCAGCTGACGCGAGGGTCAGCCTGAGGCCGCCAGCGAAGGGCAGCATGATGGCAAGGAGTGGGAGCCCCGCCAGAAGCGTTGAGAACGAGAGGAGCGACGGGTCAGCGCCTTCAAGCTTCATTTTAGCGACAGCATCATGTACCCCAAAGGCCACACCAACAGACACTGCCATGGCGAGAGCCGCTGCCCTTGGTATCAAGCTTACAACCTCACAGGGTTAACGCCGGAAGCCCTATGGACTGGTCCATGAGCCTCCGGAGGGTCCCAGAAGCGCTCACTATGAAGACTTCAGCCAGGGGGCTGACCACGCCCTTAAGCAGGTGGCCCGACACGGGCTGATGATTTGGCAGCGCCGCCGTCACGTGTATGTGAGGTGAAGGGGCTCCAGTTTCGTCAAGGGCCAGGCTCCCTATGGCGGACGTGAGCTCTATGGTCTCGCCCTCGCTGGCGTCGAAGCTCTGGACGTCATACTTTCCCTGCTTGTAGACTCCCACCTCCAGGTGCTTCAGGCCTCCAATGGCTACTATGAGGCCACCGCTTATTGCGTACTTCCTGGAGAGCTGCCTTATGGACTCAAGCAGCTCCTCCCCAGGGTGAAGCCTTGCAATTACCAGGGAGGAGGGAGAAAGGCTTACTTCCACAGCCCTCACCTGCTGACTTTTACCCTAGGGGCAATTAACGCGTTAGTTAGTCCTCGAGCTTTACCCCCCTGGCCTCTAAGTCCATGGCCACCTCCTTGAGCCCCAGCCTTAGTAGGGCGGACCTCCTTGGTACGCCATCCCTGGTCCAACCTCTCACGTCATAGTATTCATCTAACATGACGTCAAGTTCTATCACGTGTCCCTTGGCTGGCCCGCTCCTCAGCGGCTCCTCCAGGAACCTCTTCGGCAGCCTGTCGTGGGACCTCCTCACCCCTTCCCTGACCAGGTAGGCCCTCTCTATGTTAACTATTCTCATGCCCGTCTCCCTCATCTCGCTCTCTGTGACGTGGATCCCTGTGATTGCGGTGTAGGCCCTGGCGGCCATATCAAAGTCAAGTATTAGCATGTTCTCCGCAGTGTTTTTACAAGATTCGAACGAGTCCACAATTGCGTTGAGGTCCTCGAAGTAGTTTATCAGCTTGCCCTTGCCCTTAACGCCCAGCCTCATTGCTGCCTCGGGCTCCCCGAACATCTTCTTGCCAAGCTCAGGGTCATCCTCTACCTCAACGAAGGGCTCAGACCTGAGGTGATCTGCCCCCCTGCTGGCCACCGCGAAGCCGAGGCCGTAGCCTTTGAGGGCCCTCGGGTCCGCCTGTATCATCTCCAGCCCCTTAACGTGGAACGCTATGTCCTTGCCTTTGTTAAGAATCTCAGAGGCCCTCTTGACGCCCTCAGCCAGGACCTTGCCTACGCCCCTCCTGTAGGCTATCATATCCACAAGCTCCTCTATGGTGTCAGGGTTGCCCCACTCCAGCTTCACGCCGGCCTCATCATCTGTTATCTCGCCACGCTGCCTCAGTTCCATGAGCCACGCTATGACCTCGCTCGTGGTTATTGCATCCATGCCGTAGTCCGCTACCTTGAGTATTATCTTGAGCGCCCTGTCCAGGTCCCTGTTGCCCACCCTGACGGTGAAGCCGCCAAGGGGCTCGTACTCGGGCCCCTCACCCATGAGGCCCGCCAGCGGCCCCCTCTTTATCATGAAGAACCTCGCGCAGGGCAGCGCACAGCCGGCCGAGCACGCCCTCACCTTAACGTTGTACTCCCTGGCAAGCCTCTCACCACTGACATCATACGCGTAGTCAACCACTGGGTCCTGGAAGTGCCTCCCTGGGAGGAAGCCAAGCCTCTGGCCGGCCATCAGCACCCTCGACGTGCCCATTATTCTCCTTGGCCAGTACTGCGGATTCTCATATATTCTGCGGAGCATCTCATCTATAACCTTGAGAAGCTCATCTACGTTCTCAGCCTCAATGTAGCCGTCCCCCCTCACAGCTATTGCCTTAACGTTCTTGGAGGCCAACACCGTCCCCATGCCCGTCCTGCCGGCAGCCCTGTAGACGTTGAAGAAGACTCCAGCGAACTTCACAAGGTTTTCAGCTGCAGGCCCAACCGCGCCCACCTGGACCCGCTGATCCCCAAGGTCATGCCTTATCGCCTCGTGGGTCTGAGACACGGTGAGCCCCCAGAGGCCCTCTGCATCCATGAACTCAACGCCCGACTCAGTGATGTACAGGTACACAGGCCTTTCACTCCTGCCCTCTATGATTATCTGGTCGTAGCCCGCGAACTTCATCTCCTCCGAGAAGTGGGTGCCCGCGTTGGAGTCCCCCAGGAGGCCCGTCAGGGGCGAGCGGGAGGTCACGTTAAGCCTCGACCCAAGGCCGTGGGGAAAGCCCACCAGGGGCCCCGTAGCTATCATTAGCTTATTCTCAGGCCCCAGCGGGTCGACACCTGGCGGGACCTCCCAGTACAGCCTGTAGACGTTAAGCCCCCTGCCACCTATGAAGGCCTTAGCAAGCGAGGGGTCGAGCTCTTCAGCCCTGTATGTTCTGTGAGTAAGGTCTACCCTGAGCACCTTCCCTCCATAGCCCTTAAGCCTCGTCAACGCCAACACCCCACCCCTCTGCCAACTTCCTGAGCTCGCTTATGGCGAATGTCTCAGCGGCGTTACGCGGCTTCACCTTTACGTTGGTTACCTTGGAAAGCGACAGCGCGTTAGTTGGGCACCTGGCGACGCACATGGGCTCCCCGCCGCACAGGTCACAGATGAGGGGGTAGCGGGCCTCCCTGGGCTCCATCCTTGCGGCGCCGTAGGGACAGACCTCGCTGCACACCCTGCAGCCTATGCACTTGCCCTTGTCGAGGTTCACTTCGCCCAGCTTTCCCTTGCTCAGCGCGCCGGTGGGGCACAGCTCGACGCATGGGGCTGGCTCGCACTGCTGGCATACAACGGGGTAATCAAAGCCTAGGCGTTCATAAGTTATAACTGATATCCTGGAGAGGGATCTCGAGAATACGCCTTCATGTTCATAGGAGCACCAGAGCTCGCATATATTACAACCAACACATTTAGAAGGGTCCACAACTACGTGGACCCCCTTAGACTCCATTGGCTCAAGGTCTCACCACTGGGGTGGGTTAGGGACCTCGCCATTTTAAGGGCTCACATATATGCACTTTTGATTTCCGTGCGAGTTTGGTCAACAAGACGATTATATGGGAACATAGCTACGCTACATATTAATTAATAATTTTTTAAATGGATAAGCTGGTGCGGCGGCCGGGATTTGAACCCGGGACCTTCGGCTTGGGGGGCCGACGTCCTAATCCAGGCTAGACGACCGCCGCACCCAGGTTAAGCATAAGGTGAGGGCTTTAAAATATTCCCTTGACATCCCCTAGTTCCTCCAGTGCCTCAGGCACCTCGGCTAGATATGCCTTAAGCCTCATTTTCAGGGCGCTCTCATCCACAGCCCCTATTACATGGCTCCACGGCAGCGGGGACTCCCTGGGCCTCAAGGCGCTTGATAACATGCCCTCCACGGCGCGCCTTCTCCACGAGCCCCTGCCCACGCCTTCCGTTGCCGTCTCAACTATGTACTTTAGGGTTTCCCTACTGCCAAGCGATATTGAGGCCTGGACCAGTGCAAGGAAGGGGTCGTAGAAGCTGAAGTTAACACCTGGCACGAGCTCGCGGAACAGCTTCAGCCTCCTGTTCAGCTCCCCCTCGCCCTTCATGGGGAGCCACTGGAGCGGGGTCTGCGGCTTAATGATGAGGGGGTTGACGCTGAGCTCAACTCTGGTCGCCCGTGACATGCTCTTAACAAGCTCTGCGGCCTCCCTTAGGTCCTCCTCCCTCTCCCCAGGCACCCCGACCATCATGTAGAGCTTAACTGTAAGCCCAAGCCTGCCAGCCCTCTCAGCAACCCTCAGGAAGTCCTCATCCCTTGACGACTTACCCAGGGCTAACCTGAGCCTCTGCGAGGTCTCGGGGGCCAGCGTTATTGTCCTCTGGCCGGCCGACGCTATGAGCTTCACGGATTCCTCGTCGAGAAGCTCCGCCCTCAGTGAGGGCAAGGAGAACCTTATCCCCTCGCTGAGGAGCGAGCTCAGGACTTCCTTAAACCACGGGCTGGCGTTCACGGTGAGCCCTATCATGGCGACCCTCTCGTTGTACCTTTGGTAAAGCTGCCTGGCCTCCCTGACTACATCATCAGCGGGCCTGGGCCTGAACGGCTTGGTGAGGTAGGAGTCCATGCAGAAAATGCATGAGAAGGGGCAGCCCCTCGCCAGCTCAACAGCTATTGTAAACGCGGCCTCCAGGGCCATTACTCTCCTGGGGTCCCCCCTTATCTCGTTGGAGGAGGCTATGTGGACCTCGTGGGGTCCGTAAGACGGCACGTAAACGTGCTCAGAGGGCTCTATGGGGGCGCCCTCGTTGAGCACCTCCTCTAGCCACAGGCTCGACGGCTCCAGGTCACCCATTATTATGGCGTCCGCCGCGTCTGCCATGGGTTCTGGGTTAGCCGTCACGGCGGGCCCTCCCATTATTATCTTAGGGCTGGCCCTGTCGGCGGACCTCACGCTAATCCCTGAGCCTATGAGCGCCCTGACGACGTTCGCATAGTCAAGCTCGTAGTGCACCGGTATAACGAGGTAATCAAAGGACCTGAGGGGCGTGCCGCCCTCCAGCCCCCTGAGCTGTACAGGGCCCCCTGACGCGTTGGGCATCACGAGCCTCTCAACGTAAACGTTCTCCATGTCATTTAACATGAAGTAGAGCCTGTGGTATACCAGGGACGACATGGCCACTCCATAGGTTGACGGGTAGAAGAGGCCAACCTTTGTCATGCCCTTCCTGTACTTCTTTGTTACGGCGCCGGCCTCCAGCTGGTTTGCCATCGGCTTCCTAGCGACTAGGGTCTTGCCAAAGCTAATAACTGCTAGTAGCTAAGCGCGCACCTTGGAGGAAGCTTTGAAAAACAGCGAGAGGCTCAGCGATGTCCTTGCAGAGGCCTTCCTGACGGAGTGCCCAGCGACGCCCCTGAGCCACCTGACTGATGGTACCAAGGGCCTCGCTGTTGAGGGAGTTCCGTACCAGGTCTCCGCGTACGTCACGAGGGCCTGCAACCTCAGGTGCCTCCACTGTTATATCTCTGCTGGTAGGCCTCTTCCTGATGAGCTGAGCTATGAGGAGTGGTCCCACGCGCTCTCGGAGCTCGCGGACCTGGGCACTAAGGTCCTGTACATCCTTGGCGGCGAGCCCATGCTCAGGAGGGACATCTACGACATCATAAGCTCGGCCTCAGGGCTCGGCATGAAGGTCTCCATGAGTACTAACGGCACGCTCATAGGTAAGAGGGAGGCCGTAAGGCTCAGGGAGTCAGGGCTCTCAGAGGTCCAGGTGTCCCTCGACGGCCCGAGCGAGGCCATAAATGATTCCATAAGGCCGCCGGGCTCCTTCAGGGCCGCCATCTCCGCCATAAGGTACCTGAAGGAGGCCGGCCTCAGGGTCACCATCGGGGTCACCCTTTTCAGCGCGAACGAGGCATATGTTAAGTCCATGATTGACCTGGCGAGGGACCTAGGGGTGGATGACATAACTTTTGAGGCGCTGGCGCCTTTTGGGAGAGCTATTGTAAACGGGCTTCAACGGCCGTCGGGGAACATCTGGAGGACAATACTAACCTTGGCAGCGGGCAGCCCAAGGATATCCCTGAGCTCCATGAGGTTCCTTATGCCGACGGACCTGCTTCAGGAAAGCTACAGGAAGGCCAAGGAGCTGCTCGGCAAGGGAAGTTACCAGACGTGCCCGGCCGGCAGGTCAAGGATGGTGATAGATGCCAACGGCGACGTTTATGGGTGCGAGCTTCTTATTGGACTCATGAAGCCTGAGGGCAACGTGAGGAGGGATAGCATTAAGGAGCTTTGGAGGAGCGGCTTCAGGGACCTCAGGCAGAGGGACGTGAGCAACGTGCTTCCGTGCAGCTCATGTACAATGTACGAGCTCTGCCGCGGCGGTTGCCCTGCTAGGGCGCTGCAGAGGTACAGGACTCTGAGGGCCCCCGACCCGCTGTGCCCCTACGTCAAGGGCCTGCCTGCCCCTCCAGCTTCTCGATTATAGCGTCAAGCCTTTTCCTTGCCTCAAGCAAGCGCTGAAGCTTGTCCTTGAGCGTCGCTGGGGACCCGCTAAGCTGCGCCTCAAGGTCCGTCAGGGCGTTGTCAAGCATCACGAGCGGGTCAAGGGCCGATGCCAAGGGCATGTAAAGGGTCTGGGCCAGCTGCAGCCCCCTCTCAGTAAGCTCGTATCTTCCATCGTCGCGCCTCGAGATGAAGCCCTCGTCGCTGAGCTCTGCAAGCGTAGGGTAAATGCTTCCCGGCGAGGGCCTCCAGAGGCCCCCTGTGAGCCTGTAAATCTCCTCCATAAGCTCCATGCCATTCATAGGCCTCTTAGCGAGAAGGGAGAGGACCAGCGGCCTCAGCCAACCCCTTCTCCTTCCTCTGGCCATGTGAGACCACGGCGGTCCCCAGCCCTGCAACTTAAGGCCCTCGTGCGCTGGGTTTTTAAAGGACTTATATCTGTTAGCTTGACAAGCCCTACGGCCACCGGCGTTTCCTGCATTTACTAGTCGGCGGCCCATGTCTTGATAATGAGCTGAGGTGCATTATTAAAAGGGCTGTTATCGCGATGACGTAGTGACGACCTCAATGGGGTTCGTCATGGTTGTCAGGCCCCTCATAATCTTTTTGAGGAACTCGCGCGTCGAAACAGCAACCTCCGCGCTTTTCGACGCCTCCTCAATGTCAAACAGCCTAACATCTACGGCATCGCTTGAGGCCCTTGGAGTTCCCCTACAGTTTCCCATAAGGACCGTTATCAGGATGTAGTGGAACATCACCTTTCCATTTTCGTCTCTAGTTATTATTTCATCGACGTTCACTACGCCTTTAGAGCTACACAGTAGGCCCGTCTCCTCAGCCAGCTCCCTCTCGGCGGCAGCGTAGAGCCCCTCGCCGAGCTCTACCTTGCCTCCAGGTATAGCCCACTTGTCCTTGTCTGGCGGCGCCGCCCTCTTAACTAGGAGGACCCTGTTGTCAATTATTACAAGGGAACCAACGCCTACGATAGGCTGATCCGGGTAAAGCCCGCGCAAGGCTGCACGCCTGCCGGCTGAGAAGAACACACTATATATGTTATTAACTTATTTGTTGACGCTAACGGTGGCCCTATTTTATTCTTAATATATAAAACTTCTTCAGGAAGATTTTTAAATATGTTTATTAGAAGAGGACCTGGTGACTGTTCAGCAAGCGCGTGCTCTCAACGCTAAGCTATGCCATCACTCAGAGCCTGCCCTCGATAATAGAATTCATTATAATAGTAGTAATAGGCGTCGTAGTTGCTTACGCGGTCGCCGCGGTCCTAAGAAGGGTGCTAAACCTCAGGTTCTTCGCCCAGTACCCTGACGTTGCCAACCTATTAGGCCTCAGCGTCGGCGCTGTAAAGGCCTTCATAATATTGGTATCGCTGGCCATAGGGTTCTCAGTGCTAAAGCTCGGCATGGCAACCGTCTATATGACAAAAGGAACGACAAGCCTCGCCCCTTCCAGGGGCGGGGTGAGGCCTTTTAAGCCCTGGAAGTCATGGTTGCTGGGCGTGGGGATGCCCCGAGAGGGGCTCTGCTGCGCCTGCGTGTCCCCGCGCCCCTGCTGCATACCCCCGAGTCCCAGGGGGCTGGGGGCGGGGGGCAACCCCCGGCGAGGGATAGGGGTAACGGG
>NZ_JBMFJI010000009.1:0-69446 GCF_049973875.1 Acidilobus sp. | reverse complement strand
CCCGTTACCCCTATCCCTCACCGGGGGTTGCCCTCCTCTCCCAGCCCCCTGGGACTCGGGGGTATGCAGCAGGGGCGTGGGGACACGCGGGCGCAGCGGAGCCCCTCTCGGGGCATCCCCACGCCAAACGACCATGACCTTCCAGAGCTTAAAAGGCCTCACCCCGCCCCTGGAAGGGGCGAGGCTTGTCAGCCCTTTTGTCAGCCCCTGAGCTCCCTGATGGCCTCTGAGAGCGCTGTGATGTCATCCTCTTTGTTCGGGAAGTGCACGGAGACCCTTATCCCCCAGAGGCCGGCGGCCCCTCTGGCGGAGACCGCTATCCCCCTGCCCCTGAGCCTCCTGGCGAGCTCGTAGTCCTCCCTCACGCTGTCGCCGACCCTGAAGAGCACTATGCCCGACGCCTTGGACTGCTCCGGCATGGTAAGCAGGTCCGCCCTCAGGTCCTCCAGCTCCTCGAGGAGGGCCTTTCTGAGCCTCATGACCTGGGCCTCCACGTTTTCTATTCCGACCTCGTTTATCAGCGAGGCGGCGGCCGCCGCCCCCTGAGGGAGAGGGACGACAGGGAGCCGCCGTACTCGAACTTGAGGGCCGAGTCCCTCCTGTAGGGCTCAACGTAGAACGGCGCCTTGTTAGGGTCTAGCCAGTAGGCGTCCCAGTCCTGGATGGGGGCGTTGGAGTACCCGGGCCTGGCGGGCTGGAGCTCCTCGACGGACCTCCTGCTGACGCACATCCCCCCGAGCCCGAAGGGGGCCAGGAGCCACTTCTGCGTTCCGAAGGCCACGAAGTCGGCCCTCTCGAGCCCCCTGGGCCTGATGGCGCCCGCCTGCTGTATGGCGTCCACCACCAGGTACGCCTCCGCCTCGTGGGCCACCTTGGCGACCTCCTCGACGTCAATCCTCAGCCCGTTCACCCACATGACGGAGCTCACTATGACTGCCCTGGTCCTCCTGTCGACCATATCATAAAGCTGGTCAAAATCATAGTCGCCTTCCCTGTTCCTGACCACCCTGACCTCCACCCCCCTCAGCCTTAGCCTGTAGGCCTCGGCGTGCACGAGGGGGAAGTCCATGTCGAAGATGACGACGTTGTCTCCCTTCGACATCGGTATGGAGTCCACGGCCTCCTGTACCGCTGAGGTGGTGCTCGTCCCCGTGAACACGAGGTTGTCGGGGCTACAGCCCACCAGCGGGGCCAGCTGCCCCCTGGCGGCTGCCTTAAGCTCGGCCTGGGAGCCCATCGACGAGGCCTCCTCGGGCGACGACTCGTAGACGTCCAGGAGTGACCTGATGGCCCCTATGGCCCTGAGCGGCGGGACGCCTACGGCCGCCCAGTCTAGGTAGTGCCTTGACCTGAGCGAGGGGAACTCGGCCTCGTACAAGGTGCAACCCCGGCTCACTGTGGCCCCGGGCATTAAATGGGTGAAACTTGCCCCTACAGGGGGACCGTGGACCACAGGGAGACTATCACGCTGCTCATCGACATGGCCAGGGCCGCGTACTGGGGGCTCAGGTAGACGGCGGGGTAGAGGAGGCCGGCAGCGACGGGGACAAGCACGCTGTTGTAGCCGAACGCCCAGGCCAGGTTCTCCTTCACCTTCCTCGTAGCTATCCTGGACTCCCTGAGGAGGAGCTCCACGCCCCTAAGGTTCATCACAACGACGTCGCCGGCATACTTAGCTATGTCCGTGCCGCCCGCCAGCGCTATCCCCACGTCCGCCTCCTTCTCTGCAACTGCGTCGTTAACTCAGTCGCCCACGAAGGCCGCCCTGTGGCCCTCCTGCCTCAGGGACCTCACCAGCTCGGCCTTGTCGTCCGGGCTCAGGCCCTTCCTAACCTCGACGCCCAGGGCCGCCGCCACGGCCTCGGCCGAGGGGCCGCTGTCTCCCGTGGCTATTATCACCCTCCTGCCCATGGACTTAAGCCTGGCCACCAGCTCCAGGGCCTCGGGCCTGACCGGGTCCTCGAGGCTGAGCCACCCTGCCGTCCACGCAGACGGCCACGTCACCCCTGGCCTGGCCCTCGCAGTTCTGCTGCACGAACTCGGGCCTCCCCACTATGACCTGCCTGTCACCCACGACGCCCGTGACCCCGTCCCCCGGGAACTCGTTGAAGTCCTTGACGGAGCCCCTCAGCCTGGCCCCGAACCTGTCAACTATAGCCTTAGCCACGGGGTGGGAGCTGAGGGACTCGAGGGAGGCCGCGAGCTCCATGACGCCGGGCTGGAGCTCCACGTAGTCCTTGACCCTGGGCCTCCCCTCCGTCAACCAGGCATCCCCTTTGGCCCCTCGCGGAGGTACCTCTCGGGGTCCCTCCTGAAGGCCTTCAGGCAGCCCTCGGAGCAGAAGTAGTACACCTTGCCCTTGTACATGGTCTTGTAGGGGGTGCTCTCGTCAACCTCCATGCCGCAGACGGGGTCTACGACCAACGCTTTTCCCCTTGGCCCGAGCCTGCCTAACCTAAAAAGCGTGGGTCCTTGCTGAGGGGCTCGAGACCCGGCCATTAATGTCTGCTGCCTGCCCTCCTAGACGGCCACAGGGCCCTCTCCCCAAGCATGTAGAGCACCGCAGGAGTGAAGAGCAGCGCGGCGAGCAGGCCTGCTGAGAGCACGCCCGCCATGAGGGCCACGCCCATGCCCCTGAAGCCCGGGGCCGAGAAGGCCAGGAGGCCCGCGAAGGCCCCAGCCATTATCGTTGAGAGGCCCACCACCAGGGCGCTGGTGCTCCTCACCGCTATCTCAACTGCGGTCCTCACGTCGTGACTGCCAGCCTCCTCCCTGACCCTGTTTATGATGAAGCTGTTATAGTCCATGCCGACACCAAGTATCGCCGTGAAGACCACTATGGGCAGGTACCACGGCAGGTTGACGCCCGATAGCCTGTAGGCCTCTATGGCGAGGGAGCTGCCGAACACCGCCGCGATCACGACGCTGGCCAGCGCCGTCAAGGCCATGGGCACGCTGCCGAAGAAGGCGAGCAGCACTATAAACATGAGGACTATGGCTATGGGGTAGACCAGGTGGTAGAAGTCATGGTACACTATGTTCTGGAGGTCGAGGTTTATGGCAGCCTCTCCCCCGACCATGGCGCTCGGGGAGACCTGCTTCGCCAGCTGCCTTATGGACTGGGCGCACGCTATGGCCTCCCTGCCGAGCGGGTACACAGATAGAGTGACGCTGAGGACAGGCTCGGAGTAGTTGTAAATCTGGGTCGACTGAACGCAGCTTAGCCTCGATATGGACGAGTTTATCGCCTGCAGCGTGGAGTAGTTGGTGGCAACTACGTAGACAGGGTACATTATGCCGGCGGCGTAGTTGTCAGTTATGTAGTGGAGGGCCTGCACCGACTGGGTGCCCTGGGGCATCATCAATGTGAAGTCGTAGCTGCCCCTGAAGGTGGCGTAGATGAACCCTGCAGGTATTAGTATGAGTGCTATGACAACCACGAACGCCACGTACCTCGTCCTGGGGCTGCGCCCTGGGCTCACCCGGGCCGCGCTGGCCTTCACCCTGGAGGGCCACCACAATATCCTGCTCCCGCCCACTATGGCCAGCACCGCAGGGACCACCGTGAGGCTCACGGCCATCGTTATCAGTATCGATATGGGGGCCACCTCGCCTAGGCTCCTGAGGAACGGGAAGTTGGACGCTATAGTCATGGCTCCGAAGCCTATGGAGGCCGTGAGCGCGCCCGTGACCACTGCCCTCCAGCTCCTCCTCGCGGCGGACCAGGCCGCCTCCGCTGGGCTGAGGCCCTTGCCCAGCTCCTCCCTGAACCTCTTCGATATCAGGCTCGAGTAGTCGACGCCCAGCCCCAGGCCGGCCTCATACATTATAGTCCTGCTTATGGAGTTCAGCGTTATTACGTTGTGGCTGGCCAGCAGGTACCCAACGCCAAGGGCCACCACGAGGCCCACGCCTATTCCTATAAATGGCACCAGGACGGCCACCAGCGACTCGAGCACTATGGCCAGTATGACCAGCACGAGCAGGGCGCTTATCATGTCTCCCCTGCTTATGCTCCTGAACGACGAGCTTGAGAGGTCGTGGTCTATGGCCTGCGTGCCGGTAAGCATGACGCTGGCGTTCCCGTAGCCCGCGGACCTCAGCTCGCTGGCCAGCTGGCCCCTGATGCTGAGCGCCTCGTCATAGGACATGTTGACCGAGTACATTACTAGGAAGCCGTCAAGGTTTCTCTGCACAAGGAGCCCCCTGAGGTCGCCCAGCAGGTTAGCGAAGGTCCTGTTAAACGCGTACTCAGTTACGTTGGTCACGGCCCTCCCGTACAGGGAGGGGTCCTCAAGCACGGCTGTGGCCTCGCTTGACAGCACGGGCGTCAGGTTTGAGGGCACGCCCAGCCTGGCGAGGGAGCTGTTCAGGAGCGAGGGCATCCTTGACAACAGCGACTGGTAGTCCTCTATGGGACCCGCCGAGGCCAGCTCGGCCAGGAGCAGCCTGGCGGTCGGCGACGTGAGGCTCCTGTTGACCAGGTCCAGGGACAGGGAGTAGGCGCTCTCGCCGCGGAGGAGGGCCATTGAGAGCGACGGGGTCACGTTCAGGCCCCTCTCGGCTATGGCTGACGCCGAGGCCTCGGCCAGGGTCAGGTTGGAGCAGAGGGCACAGGTGACGTTGGGGTCATACTCAAGGAGCTCCTCAGGCACGTAGCTGAGGACCAGCGGGGCGTAGCCGCTGAGGTTGGCCGGCAGGCGGGCAGCCAATGTTTTGGCCGCCAGCTCGGCCGCGGCCTCCCTGCTGAAGGAGCCGTTGGCCACGTATGACGCCATGTCCACCGCTATGTCGCTGGGGAGCCTGCTGGAGAGGAGCGAGTAAGTGACGTTCCTCACTATTGATGTCAAGTCGCTCTCGTTGAAGCCCGAGGCGGCGTACTCCTCAGCTAAGGACGTCAGCAGCTCCTTGGCCTGGCCCGGCGCTGGAATGGAGGAGATCACAGCCAGGAAGGCCTCCCTGCCCGAGGCGCTGCCTATGGAGCTCAGCGCGTAGTAAAGCCTGTGCTGGTTGTACTGCGTGAGGTTGTTCATAAGCGACTCAACGTAGCTGCTGTACGCTGCCGAGGCGTTCCTGAACGCCAGGCTGTAGGCCTGCAGCAGCGGCAGGGCCCTCTGCTCGCCGCTGGCGTTGAGCTCCCTGTAGAGCACCGTGTAGGTGAAGTTCTCAGCCGAGGCCAGGGTGAACCTTGAAGGCCCCCCGGTGTTTAGCACGTAGTAGAACAGGGCCTCCACAAGCTGAGGCGAGGGTGACTGGGCGCCGCCTATGGGCGGGCACTCGCTCACCACGAGCTCCACGTCTCCCTGCGTCAGGTTTCCCGTGGAGTAGGCGTCCGTCATGTTGGAGAGCACGTACTCAGCCCTGATTGCGTTGAACAGTGTCGCCACGTAGGCCCCTGAGAGGCCCTCCGTCTCGTTGCCCAGGGCTACAACCTGGGGGACCGCCTGGGAGTACGCTATGCTGAGGTTCCTGCCCAGGGAGTAGTACTGAGCGTAGGCGTAGTCGGCGTTCCTCAGCATGTAGGTGAGGCCCACCAGCGTCGAGTTGAGCCTCTCGAGCCTCAGCGAGAGGTTATTAACGGCCTCCCAGAGCCTCACAAGGCCGTCTGCGGTGGAGAGGCTGACGTTGAGGAGCCTCTGGGAGACGTTGTTAAGCTTAACGTAGACTCCCCTAGCCACGCTGACCCAGCTGGTGCCCTGCGTCAGGGTGCCGTTGAGCCTGTAGAAAGTGGTCAGGTTGACGGGCACCCCTGTGACGACGTATATGTAGTTTCCCTGCTCTGACAGGTTGCCCTCCCTCGAAATTATGTTCATGACCTTTATGCTCTCGACCCCCTGGGGCAGCATTGAGGACTCGTTGGTTGAGACCACGCTGTTGATCCTTGTAATGAACGGGTAGAAGATCACGGCCAGAACTATCGCCACAACCACTGTTACGTAGGCCGTTCTCCGGCTGTACATATTTACCTCCGATAGATAACTGCTATATATAATTCGCTTTAAAACTTTAGCCAGGACCCTCAAATGATAAAACATTTAAATAATTGTAGTAAAAGTTACCTATGGGCCCCGCAGCTGCAACGCTTAGCTTTGTGTGACGGGTGTAGCATGTCGCACGCCGGCCCTTAGCAAAAAGAGGAGGAAGCTGCGGCCCAGGGCAACAAAAGGGGCTATCCTGAGCTGAGGGTTACGTTAGGTGTTGAACGGCGGCGAGTAGTTCCCCTTCTTTGACTCGTACTCCTCCAGGTCCTTCTTGACCCTCTGGTAGGTGTAGTCCGATATCCTGCCCTCCTTCCTGGCCTCCTCTATAACTCTCCTGCTCTTCTCCTCGAGCATCTTCATTATAGGTATCCTCACGCCCTTCTCCCTGGCCACCGCCAGCGACCTTGGATAGCCTGCGTGGGCGTGCCTCACCACCCCCATTCCTGGGTCAACCGTGAACAACCTGATGGCCTTCTGCTCCGCCAGCTCAGTGCCGTCAACTACCATGCCGAAGCCGGCGTGTATCGCGTAGCCTATGCCGACACCGCCGCCGTGGTGGAAGCAGGTCCACGTGGCGCCGACTGCGGTGTTGAGGGCGTAGTTAAGTATGGGCCAGTCGCCTATGGCGTCGCTTCCGTCCAACATGCCCTCGGTCTCCCTGTAGGGCGAGGCCACGGAGCCTGCGTCCAGGTGGTCCCTGCCGAACCATATGGGGCCTGAGAGCTCGCCCCTCCTGACCATCTGGCTGACCACCTTGCCGAACAGGGCCCTCTCGCCGTAGCCGAGGTAAACTACCCTGGCAGGCAGGCCCTGGAACTTGACGTACTTGTGGGCTGCCGTTATCCACCTGGCTAGCCTCTGGTTCCTGCCGAACAGCTGGAGCAGGACGTCGTCCAGCTTATATATGTCGTTCGGGTCGCCCATGAGGCTGGTCCACCTGAACGGTCCCCTCCCCTCCTCGAACAGCGGGCGCATGAACTCCATCTGCCCAGGTATCTTGAAGGCCTCTGTCAGGCCAGCGTCGTAGGCCTGCTTCCTGAGGTTGTTGCCATACTCAAAGGTCACGGCCCCCCTGGCCTGGAGCTCAAGCATGAGCTGGACGTGCCTCTTCATAGTCTGCTTTGCCAGCTGTATGTACCTCTCAGGGTCCTGGGACCTGAGCCTTGCCGCCTCCTCGACGCTCATCCCCTCAGGCACGTAGGAGAGCGGGTCGTGGGCCGGCGTCTGGTCACTGAGGACATCTGGCACCACGTTCTCCTTGACCAGGCGCTCGAGCAGGTCAACGGCGTTTGCGAGGACCCCTATGCTGGTTGGCGTCTTTGACCTCTTGGCCTCGAGGGCCATGTCTATGGCCTTATCTATGTCGTCAGTCCATGTGTCCAGGTAGCCAGTCTGTATCATCCTTTCTATCATGCGCCTGTCAACGTCAGCTATGAGGGCCACGCCGCCGAGCATCTTGGCCGCAAGCGGCTGGGCGCCCCCCATGTTACCTAGGCCTGCGCTCACGTAGAGCCTTCCCTCAAGGGAGCCGTAGGCCCTCTCGGCCGCCGCCCCCACGGTCTCGTAGGTCCCCTGAAGGATCCCCTGCGTGCCTATGTAGGCCCAGCAGCCCGCCGTCATCTGGTGGTAGCTTATGAGCCCCCTCTTCTCGAGCTCCCAGAAGTAGCTCCAGTCCGCCCACTTGGGCACCAGCATAGCGTTGCTCATGACAACCCTCGGGGCCCTCAGGTCCGTCTTGAAAACAGCCACGGGCTGGCCGCTCTGTATTACCATCGTGTCGTCCGAGTCCATAGTGAGCAGGGTGTTGACTATGGCCTCAAAGTCGTCCCAGGACCTCGCGGCCTTGCCGGTGCCGCCGTAAACTATAAGGTTCTTGGGGTCCTTGGCCACCATGGGGTCGAGGACGTGGAAGAGCATCCTCAGTATTCCTTCTACCTGCCAGTCCCTGCTCCTGACGTGAAGCTCAGGGCCCGTGATGGCATGAACGGTCCTGGTCTCAGGGTCATAGTAGCCCTCGGATATCAGCTCCTCAATGGGTTGACCCTTATACTTCGAGGGAACGGACACTGACAACGCACCCCATTCGTCGTTGAATGATTGTATACAATATCTGTTTTTACTTTTGATTGCACAAACGCATATACGGTGTAATTGTTATTACATTTCTCTTGATAACCCTAGATGCTCTCTACACCACTGTTGTACTGTTGGCTTCCCACAGCATGCTGACCTTGCAGTAGTAGCTATCTGAAATTCCGATAGACTCTTCATAATTATTTGCATGAAGACCTTAAGCCTCCATATGTTTCCTTCCACTAAATTATTCCTTGGATATAAGCTAGCTCCCGAATTCCTGATATTAGAAGAGGTCTAGGAACATGTCCATTTTGGAGAAGTAGACGCTGTCGATGGCATTAATTAAAAAGTCGCTGCAGCCACGCTATAATGCTGGTGAAAACTTGAGCCTAGTTAAAAGGGCCCGCCTTTTGAAGGACCCTTATGACAGGAGAATTGGAGAACTGGAGCCCTTAATCCCGCTTGCGGGCGTCCCGTGGGACTGGTCAACTGCTGGCAGGCCTGGGGCCAGGTTCGCCCCTTCAGCAGTAAGGACGGAACTTTACTCGCTGACTCCCCTCTCTGAAGACCTTGGAGAGCTAAGGTGGGGTTTTGATGATATGGGTGACGTTGATATTGTAGGGGGTGATATTGTAGAGACCGGGCGAAGGGTCGTTGAAGCTTCAAGGCACGTCATGGAGGTGGCGATGTCCAGAGGCGTTCCAGCCGTTTTCATCGGAGGCGACCACTCAATAACTAACTGGACCTCCAGGCCCTTCGTGGAGCGCGGCGCCTCCTTGGTAGTTCTTGACGCACACTATGATATAAGAAAACTGGCGGAGGGCGTTACCAGTGGATCGTGGCTGAGGGAGTTAGTTGAAGCCACTAAGGTCAAGGCACTTGTCGTCGGAGTCTCCGAGTATGCGAACCCCCCTTATGCCCCCTCTAGAGCTAAGGAGCTGGGAGTTGATATCATCAGCAGGGTTGAGCTGCTAAAGGATTTCAAGTCGTCCCTTGAGAGGCTGAAGTCGCTGGTGGCCGGTTCTAAAGTCTATCTGAGCATAGATATGGATCACCTGGCCCAGGCCTTTGCGCCTGGAGTCAACAGCCCTACCCCCCTTGGCATGACCCCCTTCGAAAGCATGAGCGTAATAGATGTAATAACGTCATCAGCTAAGGTTGTAGGAATAGACGTGGTCGAGGTTGTGCCAGGAGTCGATGCCACGGGCTCCACGCCTAGGCTGGCGGCGGCCCTACTTCTAAGGGCTGTACAGGGATCGCTCGCCTCGACGAACGTGAAGTAATTACTTGCCAAGGCCTCTGGCTCTAATACCTTGAGCTGCCGGTGTACGCCGGTGCACGCCTTGAAGGTCTGCGCGGGCCAGAGGCTGACCGTTGAAGATATATGTGACGTCGCTGTTAACTCCCCAGTTAACATATGCCAGGAGTCGCTCCAGCTGCTCTCAAGGTCCAGGAAAGCCTATGAAGCTGAGGCCTCGCTGGGGAAGGTCTACGGCTACTCCACTGGCCTTGGGGCGCTGGCCTCAGCGGAGGAGGGCACGTGGAGAGGCAGGGAGGCTCATGTCCTCAGGGAGCACGACCTCGGCATTGGGCCTGAGGCCCCAAGGGAGGTGGTCAGGGCAGCCATGCTCGTGAGGGCGTCCCAGCTGGCCCAGGGCTTCGCGCCTGTGAGGCCCGAGGTGGCGCAGAGGCTCGTTGACGCGTTAAACTATGACATAGTTCCAGCGGTCTCGCTGGAGGGCAGCGTAGGCGCAAGCGGCGACCTGGCGCCGCTGGCCAGGATCTCCAGGTGCATCTACAGCGGTGAGGGGCAGGCGACCGTGAACGGCAGAAGGCTTAACTGCAGGGAAGCCCTTGAGGCCGCCGGGCTTAAGCCCCTGGAGCTTGAGCCGGGCGAGGCCCTGGCCATAATAAACAGCAACGCCTTCAGCGTAGCCATGGCCTCCCTGGGGGTCTGCGCCTCCCTGAGGCTTTTGAGCGAGTCCCTTAAGGTAATGGGCGAGACGCTTGAGGTCACGGGGTGCAACCCCCAGCACTTCTCTATAGCGGTGGCAAACAGCAAGAGGCTTGAGGGGGTTAAGGACGTGGTGGCCTCGCTTAAGGCTGACTGCCGGAGGTCGCCGAGGCTTCAGGACCCCTACTGCATAAGGTGCGTGCCCCAGGTCTACGGCTCAGCCCTCGAGGTCCTTAGGTTCGCTTCCAAGCTGCTTGAGGCGGAGGCTTACTCATCGTCGGACAACCCGCTTGTCGCTGATGGCCATGTGTACCACGCCTGCAACTTCCACGCCTCGGCGGCGGGCATGGCGTCAGACATGGCTAAGGTTGCCCTGGCGCACGTGGGCAACATGATAGAGAGGAGGACGGCCCACCTTCTGAGCTCCTCCACCACAGGGCTCCCGGAATTCCTGGCCGTTAAGGGCACCGTGGTGGGCGCAATGATCTACCAGTACACGGCCGCGTCGCTTGCCGCTAAGCTCCGCCAGCTGGCCTCCCCGGGCTCGGTGCACTCAATTCCTACCAGCGGCGCGCAGGAGGACGTGGTCTCCATGGCGCCCAACTCCTCCTACGAGCTGCTGAGGTCGGCGGCCGTGCTGGCAAGGCTAATAGCTGTCGAGGACTCGCTGGCCTCCCAGGCCGCCAAGGTCGCCAGGGGGCTCCCCCTTGACGACCCTGAGGAAGTTTTAGGGAGGTCGCTGACCAAGGTGGTGGAGGAGGCCGGCCTCTCGGGCCTCAGCTTCATAGTGGGGCTGGCCTGAGGTGGGGACCTTGCCAGAGGCCGACCTAGTTATATACAATGCTAATGTTGTCCTCTTCGAGTCTAGGCCCGTTACAAGGGCCTCCCAGGTGAGGGTCCTGGCAGGGGGAGAGGTGGCGGTTAGGGGCCACTACATAGTTAAGGCAGGCCAACGGGGCGAGGTTAGGGGAACCTACAGGGGAGGGCTTGAGCTTAACGCAGGTGGAAGGCTCCTCTCACCGGGACTCGTCGACATGCATACACACGCGGTCTTCGCTGGCAGCAGGGACGACGAGCTTGAGGCTAAGCTGAGCGGCGTCAGCTACTCTGAGATCCTCAGAGGAGGGGGAGGCATATACAGGACTGTCAGGGCCACGAGGTCGGCCAGCGACGAGGAGCTCATGGAGCTGCTCGTCAAGAGGCTCAGGCTGATGCTTTACCTGGGGACCACGACCGCTGAGATCAAGAGCGGCTACAGCCTTGACCACGAAGGCGAGCTCAGGCTGCTCAGGGTTGCGAGGGAGGCCTCAAGCATTGCAAAGGTTGACGTGGTCCCAACGCTGCTGGCCCACGTGCCGCCCGAGGAGGCCAGGGAGGGGAGGGCCAGGGAGGACTACGTTAAGGGCTTTGCTAACGACCTAGTTGGGAGGGCGGTAGGCCTAGCAAGCTTCGTAGACGTCTTCTGTGACGAGGGTGCCTTCACCCCGGAGGAGTCAAGACTCATACTCACGTCGGCCAGGGCTGCGGGCCTGGGGACAAGGGCGCACGCGGACCAGCTGGCCAGGATAGGCTGCGCTGAGGCCGTGGCCCAGGCCGGCCCCGCCTCAGTTGACCACCTAGAGGTCTCGGACGAGAGGTCTGTGAAGGCGATAGCCGCCTCAAAGTCCATGGCTGGCCTCCTGCCGGCAAGCCTCATGGCTACCATGGGCTCCTCGAGGCCTCCGGTGCCCCTGCTGAGGGCATACGGCGTGCCCATGGCCCTGGGCAGCGACCTCAGCGCGAACAGCGTCATGCCGTCGATGCAGACGGCCATCGACCTTGCAGTTTACCTCTACGGCCTGACGCAGGCGGAGGCCCTGGCCGCGGCCACAGCTAACGCCGCGCTCTCGCTGGGGCTGGGCGACAGGGGGTCCGTGGAGGCCGGGAAGCTGGCCGACCTGGTGGTGTGGGACCTTGAGAGGGTCAGCGAGCTTGGGTATGACTGGGGCAGGGACAGGGCCCTGGTCGTCATTAGGCGCGGCTCCGTGGTCAAGGACCTACTGGACCCCTGAGCCCCCGAGGTACGTGGCCAGCGTCCTCAGCCTGCCCAGCTCCCCGGGCTCGACCTCCAGGGGGTCCCCCGAGGCTATGATTAGGTCTGCCACCTTGCCCACCTCAAGGCTGCCCACGTCCCTGTCCATGAGGACCTCGGCTGAGCCCCTGGTGTAGGCGTCCAGGGCCTCAGCCACGCTCAGCCTCTCCCCTATGCCCTCAGCGCCGTTCACTGCGGCCGAGAGCGTCGTCCACGGGTCGGCGGGCTCCACTGGGGCGTCGGTGGAGAGCCCCACCACGGCGCCCGCTGAAATCATGGACTTGAACCTGTAGGCCCACCTGACCCTCTGGCCCAGCCTCTTGTGTATCCACGGTAAGTCGTCAACCTCAAACATGGGCTGCACCGCCACTCGAAGGCCCGAGAGCGCCAGGAGCTGGTCGTCCCTCACGAGCGAGGCGTGCTCCACCCTCAGCCACCCGCGCAGGCCCTCTGAGCCCCTTAGAACCACGTCGAGGGCTGCGTCGCCTATGGCGTGCACCGCCACCTGAAGCCTGAGCCTTGAGGCCCTGGCGAGCAGTGACCTGAGCTCCTCGGGGCTGAGCAGGGGCCTCCCCCTGTTCCCGGGGTCGTCCGAGTAGGGCTCGCTCAGGTAAGCTGTCCTGGCGCCGAGGGAGCCGTCGGCGAAAGCCTTAAGCCCCATCACCTTTACCAGCTCGTTTCCGAAGCCGCCAGCCACGCCGAGGGACTCAAGCAGGCCAACGCTGTCGGCGTCAAGGTAGAGCCTGAGCCTGAGGGGCAGGGGCTGGGAGGTCAGGCCCGCCATGAGCTTAAGCGGCACGTTCATGAAGCCTACGGTCGTCACCCCCTGCAGGGCCAGCCTCCTGGCCTCCTCGGCGACGTACGTCATGTACTCCTCGGGCGGTGGCTCGAGCTGCCTGAGCGCCCTTATCACCGCCCCCTCCCTGACCAGGCCGCTCGGCCTGCCGTCCGGGCCCACATCTATGTAGTCCTCGAGGCCCCTCAGGTCAACCCTTCTCATGGCCGAGGAGCTCAGCACCGCGGCGTGGCCGCAGACCCTTATTAACATCACGGGCCTGTCTCCCGCTATGTCGTCCACGTCGGCCGAGGTGGGAGGCCTTCCCTCCCTAAGCCTTGAGTCGTCCCAGCCCCTGCCCAGAACAACCGTGACGTTGGGGTGCCTCTCGAGGAACTCCTTGACCCTGCGCCTCAGCTCGTCCAGGCTGTCAACGCCCCTGAGGTCGACGCCGCTGTCCTGTATCGCCAGGCCGCTGAGGTGCATGTGGGCGTCTATGAAGCCCGGCAGCCCCACGCCCCTGTCTATGTCAACCTCCTCGCACTCAAGCTCCCTGCAGGCCCTCTCAACCCTGCCCCGGTCGCCCTCCAGCACGACCCTGCCGTTCACGGCCAGCAGGGAGTCGACTGCCCTGGGCGGCCTGAAGGAGACGTATATCTTACCGTAGAAGGCGGTGGCCCTCAAGGGGCTACCTCCTTATCAGAGGGAAGTCAACTACCTTGGCCTCCCCTGACCTGCCCCTCTCGTCCACTACAGTCACGGTCTCCCCGAAGACGGCGTACCTCACGTCAAGGTAGCCCTGCCCGACGCCCCTCTGCAGCACCGGGCTGAAGGTGCCGCTCGTCACCCAGCCGACCTCGACGTCGTCAACCATCACCTTGTAGCCGTTCCTCGGTATGAACCTGGCGGAGGACTTCTTCATCTCAAGCCCGACCCTTACCCACCTCAGCCCCTCCCTCCTGCACGCCCTGAGCGCCTCCTCGCCTATGAAGCCCCTCTTGCCCCAGTCTATGGCCCCCATGCCATACCTTAGGCCCAGGGCGCAGGGGAACTTGAGGGGGTCCTCGCCGTACTCGTTGCCCCCGAGCACGAAGCCCATCTCTATCCTGAGCGTGTCCCTCGCCGCGATGCCCACGGGCTTAGCCCCAAGCTCAAGGGCCCTCCTGTATATCCTCTCGGCGTCGCCGGGGGCTGCCCACACCTCGAAGCCGTCCTCGCCGGTCCAGCCGCTCCTGCTCACGAGGAAGGCCCTGGCGTCGCCCAGGCTGACGTTGAGGAGGAACTGAAGGGGCTTCAGGGAGCCCGCCTCCTTGAGGCCCATCCTCTCCATTACCTCGGGGCTCCTAGGGCCCTGTATGGCCAGCATGGCGTACGTAGAGGTCAGGTCCTCGAGGCTCACCTTAAGCCCCCTGGAGGACGCCGCCTGCTGCAGGTGCGACTTCATCCTCTCTGTGACGGCCGCGTTTGGCACGGCGAGCCACTCACTATCAGAGACCCTGTACCACATCTCGTCGTCAATCACCCTGGCCAGCTCCGTTAGGGCGAGGGTCGGGCCGCTCATGAAGCCCTCCTTAGTCGCTGAGACCTTCTTAGTGAAAACAATATCAAGGAGCTCCGCGGCGTCGGGGCCCGTGAGCCTCAGCCTCCCCATGTGGCTTATGTCAAATATGCCCACGTCCGTCCTGACGGCCATGTGCTCCTCCATGGTTGACGTGTAAACCATGGGGACGCTCCAGCCGGCGAACTCACCGAAGGAGGCCCCTAGGCCTTCATGAAGGGAGGAGAGCTGAACCGTCCTGAGGGCCAAGCTCACACCTGCGGGCCAAGGGCCTGGGAAGAATAAAAAGTGGCGAGGGCTTCCCACTCATGGTATGTCAACGTATGATATCCTGAGCCTCTTGCTCGCCTCGTCCAGGCGCCTCCAGTCCTCGTACGATAGTGCCCAGCCAGTGGCCCCGGCGTTCTCCTCGACCTGCTCAGGCGACTTGGCCCCGGGTATTGGGAGCACGGCGCTGCTGGCCCTGAGCAGGAAGTTGAGGGCCACCTGCGACACAGTCTTGTCGTACTTCTTTGCAACCTCCTTCAGCTCCTCAACGAGCTGGAGTATCTGCGAGTAGTTCTCAGGCCTGAACAGGGGGTTGTTCCTCCTGACGTCACTGAACTTGGTTACGTCGTCAAGCGTGTACTTGCCCAGTATGGCGGCCTGGGCCAGCGGGCTCCAGGCGAGCACTGTCATGCTGTTGGCCTCGGCGTACGGTATGTGCTGCTGCTCCGCCTGCCTCTCAACTATGTTGTACCTCAGCTCCAGCACCTCCACGTCGTGCCTGCTCAGGCAGTACCTGAACTCCTCTATCAGCGCCACGGGGTAGTTGCTCAGCCCTATGTACCTGACCTTGCCCATCTCAATTAGCCTCTCAAAGGCCCTGGCGTACTCGCACGTGGGTATGTTGTGCCACGCCGGCGGCCAGTGGGCCTCAAGGGCGTCTATGAAGCTCGTCTGGAGCCTCCTCAGGCTCCCGTCGACGGCCCTGAAGACGTCATCATAACTTAGGAAGTGGCCAGGTATCTTAGTTACTATGAAGACCTCGCTCCTCTGGACCCCGAGCTCCCTTATGGCGTCCCCTATGAACTTCTCGCTCATGCCGTTGCCGTACACCATGGCCGTGTCTATCAAGGTCATGCCTAGCTCCAGGGCCTTAGCTATGGCGGCCTTTGCCTTCTGGTAGTCTGTGACGCCCCAGGCGTCGCTGAACTGCCAGGCTCCAAGCCCTATCCTGGGCACCTTCTCCTTGGTTGACCCGAACTCCGTGTACTCCAAACAGGGCACCCCTCCTGACCGAAGAGCTGGGAGTTTTAAATTGAAGCCTTTACTTGAGGCAAGGCTATGAACTCCTTGGGCCCGAGGGCCTGGCCACGACGTTGACCAGGGGGTCGAGGCCCTTGACCACTATTTCAACCCTGTCGCCGTCCTTGAGGTACCTCCCCCTCGGGTGCCCGACGCCCGGCGGGGTCCCAGTGAATATCAGGTCCCCGGGGTAGAGCTTCATGTACTTCGAGAGCTCAACCACTATGTCGGCGAAGTCGTACGTCATCTCATCGGCGCAGCCGTGCTGGACCCTCTCACCATTTATATAGGTCTCCACGCACGATCCCTGCAGCTCGGAGTAGTCCTCGAGGACCTTGACGTAGGGCCCCGTCGGCGAGAACGTGTCCAGGCTCTTTGAGAGGCACCAGGGGAGCCTCTCGTCGTACTGGAGCTCCCTGGCCGTCACGTCGTTCCCAGCCATGTAGCCTAGTATGGCCTCCTGGGCCTCCCTCCTGTCCGCGTGCTTCACGGCCCTGCCGATAACTATCACGACCTCGCCCTCGTAGTCAGGCTTCTGTATGAACTCCGGCACCTCGATGCTGTGGAGGTGCCCGGTCAGGGCGCTTGGGGCCTTCATGAAGAACACGGGCCTCTCTGCGGACCCCATCTCCCTGGCGTGGGCCGCGTAGTTCTTGCCTATACCGATTATCTTTGAGGGCTGGGGCACCGGGGGCTCAAGCGGCCTGTCAAGCCCCTGGACGGGCTCCCCCCTCTCCAGCTTCCCCACGAGTTTACCCGGGTCCCTGAAGAACTCCGCCGGGTCCACCTGCGAGCCGTTGAGCAGGGCCAGGTAGACCTTGCCCCCCTCGACCAGGGCCAGCCGAGGTGCTCCCCCTACAAGCACGGAGGCAAGCCTCAAGGCAAGTCACGGGACACCAAGACCTCGGGAAGTTTAAAAGCGGTTGCAGGCCATGCAAGGCACTGCTCGAGGCGTAGGAGGGTTAATTTTATAAGATGAGGTGACAGGCTCTACGCGGAAAACCAGGGTGCTTGAGTCGTGGCCGCGAGCCAAGAGAAGAGGGTCGTCAACCCGCTGAGGTACCTGAGGGATGCAGTCGACAGCCAGATATACGTTAAGCTGAAGGACGGCACCGAGTACGTGGGCCAGCTCTTAGTCACCGACTCCACCATGAACCTAGTGCTTGACAACTCAGTAGAGGTCAAGGACGGGAAGCAGATAGTCGCCAGGCTGGGCAAGATACTGATAAGGGGAAGCATGGTACAGTACGTCAGCTTCAACCCAGAGCTGGCGGCCCCCGATGTGGTCTCCAAGTGAGACTTTCAGAAAATGAAAGGCGTAAATATCCCTAGGTGAACAGCTTGGAAGGGCGCGGACATGTGATAAGGACTGTGCTGATAGGCGCTGGCAGCGGCGCCTCGTACTTCCTTGCTGGCCTTGAGAAGCTGAAGGCCAGGGAGATAGAGCCCGTGGGCATACCCCTCGTGAACTACATGAAGGCCCACAGGCCGGAGGACATAGACGTCGTAGCAGTGTACGATGTTGACAACTCAAAGGTCGGCAGGGACATGTACTCAATAGCCTCTAAGCTCTCGCCGTTCAGCTCGGTGCCCAAGACGCTGAAGGACATCGTCGTGAGCAGGGGCCTCCACTGCGGCAGCCTCAGGGGGCTTGAGGTCGACGCCTCAGGCCTTGAGGACGCGCTGGGCAGCCCCCAGCAGGCCCTTGAGGAGTTCATCTCGGAGCTCGTGAAGCTTAAGCCTGACGTCATAGTTAACGTGATAACCACGGAGCCCATGAGGTTCGTCGAGAGCGAGGGCGAGTTCGTCAAGCTGGCCTCCACGTGCTCAGCGGGGGCCACTCTGGCATACATCTATGCCGCGAGCGAGTACTCGCTGAGGACAGGGAACCCAGTGGCCTTCATCAACCTGACGCCCCCGGCCGCCGCCAACAGCCCAGGCGTCGTGAGCCGCTTCGAGAGGGCTGGGGCCCTGGTCTTAGGTGACGACGCTGCCACGGGCGCGACGCCGCTGACCGCCGACCTGCTCGAGCACATGGCTGAGAGGGGCCGCAGGGTGCTGTCGGTGGCGCAGTTCAACATAGGCGGCAACACTGACTTCCTCAGCCTCACCGAGCCCGAGAGGAACCACTCCAAGGAGGTCACCAAGAGCAGCATGGTTGCCGACATACTCGGCTATGATGCGCCCCACTACATAAGGCCCACGGGCTACCTTGAGCCCCTGGGCGACAGGAAGTTCGTTGCCATGCACATAGAGTACGAGTCCTTCGGGGGATTCAGGGACGAGGTGATAGTCAACGCCAGGATAAACGACAAGTCTAACCTGGCCGGCCTCATGGCGTCGATCGTGCCGGTAGCCAAGTCGCTGCTGGAGAGGGGGATCCACGGGAGCTACGCCACGGTTAACAGGTTCTACATGAAGATGCCAGGGCCCCGGGGCACCAAGAACATAAGCAAGATAGTCGCCTACCAGGACCTGCTCAAGGAGCTCAAGAAGCTTGACATCATCTGAACGACAGCCCGGATATATTTAATTAAAAGATAAACACTTATAAAGCTTCTGTCTTACAGGTTAGCTATAATGAAAACAAGTAAATAGCTGTGGGCGCGAGAGTATGATACACGTAACGCTGCTGCAGTACATACTCTCAGTGATCTCAGGCGTAGTGGTGGGGTTCTCGCTGGGCCTCATAGGTGGGGGAGGCTCCATACTCGCCGTCCCACTGCTACTCTACTTCGTCGGCCTCAGCAGCATACCTAACGCGGCACACATAGCCCTTGGGACGACGGACCTTGCAGTTGGCATGAACGCGTACATAAACTCCTACATGCACCTCAAGAAGAGGAACGTCTCCCCTAAGGTCGGAGGCATATTCGCGGGCGTTGGAGTGGTTGGCGCCCTCCTGGGCACCTACCTGGGGCACATAACGCCAGGTGGGAGGCTGCTGCTGTACTTCGCCATAGCAATGATAGTCCTCGGCATCTACATAGGGTTCTTCAGGAACGCCGCCAAGGCCGGAACTCACGAGGAGGTAAGCAGAGTCGTTGAGGCCTACTCCAGGTGCCCCAAGCTGACCGCCAGGGTGGCCAGCCTCGTGGCCATCTTCGGGTTCGTGGTTGGCCTGATAAGCGGCTACTTCGGCATAGGAGGGGGGTTCCTGATAGTGCCCGCCCTCATGTTCTCCTCAGGCCTCTGCATCACCAGGGCCATAGGCACCTCGCTGCTCAGCGTCGGAACCTTCGGCATGGCCGGCGGCCTTGAGTACGCGGTTTACGGCGACACCCTGTTCATAATCTCGCTGCTCTACGTGCTTGGCGGCATAGGAGGGGGCTTCCTGGGCACGTCGCTAGCTGTTAAGGCGCCTAAGAGGACGCTCCAGAGGGCATACGGGGTAATAATAGTGCTGGTGGGCATCTACATGATATTCAAGGTCCTGCACCTGTCGCTCTGACCGCGATTTATTTTCCAGGCACGCACTGAGCCAGCGGGGTGATCTCCTTGGAGGAGAGGTATGTCGTCGTCACTGGCGGCGACAGGGGGATAGGCAGGGCCACGGTGCTCAGGTTCGCCAGGGCGGGCTTCAACGTAGTGTTCACCTACAGGAGCAGGCAGGACGCGGCGGAGCGCACGGCCTCAGAAGCCAAGGCGCAGGGGGCCCGCAGCGTCCTCTACTACAGCGTCGACGTCTCCAGCTGGGAGTCCGTGTCGAAGTTCGCCCAGGAGCTCTCCGGCAGGGTACCCTACGTTAACGTCCTGGTAAACAACGCTGGCATAATTGACTACAACGACTTCGAGAGGCTGACCCCGGAGAGGTGGAGGGAGGTGCTGGACGTGGACCTCACGGGGCCCTTCCTGGTCACCAAGGCCCTCCTTGACCTGCTGAGAAGGGCCAGCTGGGCCTCGGTGGTTAACCTGGCAAGCATAGCGGGCCAGACGGGGAACGTGCTGGCCAGCGCGGCCTACTGCACGGCCAAGGGCGGCGTAATTGAGCTCACCAAGAGGCTCGCGGTGGAGCTGGCAAAGTACGGCATAAGGGTCAACGCCGTGGCGCCGAGCTTCGTGGAGACCGACATGGTGGCCGACATACTCAACGACCCAAGGAGGAGGCGGGAAGTGGAGCAGATGCACCCGCTGGGAAGGATAATAAAACCTGAGGAGGTGGCCGAGGTCATCTACTTCCTGGCGGACCCGGCCCTCTCGCTCAACGTAACCGGCCAGGTCATTGGAATCAACGGCGGCAGGTACACTTGAGGACTAAAAGGCCTCAGGTCCCCCTGAGGCCAGCTTAGACTTTAATCCTGGGTCCTCACGCGATGCACTTGAGGACAGCGACTTGCTGGACCTCTCGCTGACGACGCTGCTCGGCGACCTTAAGGAGGTGGGCTACGCCGTCCTAGTTGGGTCACTGATAAACGTTGTCCTCACGCTGCTCTGGGCCCTAAGGTGGAGGGCCGGGCTAAAGTACCTGGGCGTCAGGGCCAGCTACCTTCAGTCGCTCATCGCAATAGTGGCCAGCTTTCCCCTGGGCAACCTGCTCCCGGCTGGCAAGGTGGTCCAGGAGGCGTTCAGAATAGCATACCTTGACGTCAAGGAGGGCAAGAGGACGTCAGTTATGGCGGCGGCCGCCGTTGAGTGGGTTGCCGAGGGCCTAATAATTTCGTTTCTGCTGTTGGCTGTAATCATAAGGCACTACGCGCTCGGCGCCGTGGCCCTCACCCTTGTAGCAGTGGCGGCGGGCCAGCCCCAGGGCATGACAGTTAAGTCGGCCGCCAGGGACCTGATCAAGGCCCTCAGGCTCCTGTCCAGGGACCGAAGGCTTATGTCGATCTACTTGGCCGTGAGCTCTGTCATAATAGCCATAGACGTCATTAAGGTGTGGCTCGTGGCCCTCATGAGCGGCCTCTACCTGGCCCTGTTTGACCTCATGCTGCTTTACGTTATCCTCAGGGTCACCTCCGCGGCGCCGACCCCGGCGGCCCTGGGCTTCCTTGACTTAGGGGTCATAGGCGCGCTGAAGTACATGGGGTACCCCGTGGGGCTAGCTGTCCTGTTCCTGGTGTCCCTCAGGCTCGTGGACACAGTGATTCCCAGCATAGCGGGCATGATCGCGCTTGCCGTGACCGGGAGCTACCGCATGCTCAGGCAGGCCAGGGGCGCAGGGAGTTGGAGACGCTGAGGGTTGTGATGGTCAGCGACTGGTTCCCTCCAAGGGTTGGAGGGGTCGAGACCAGCATAAGCGAGCTGTCCAAGGCCCTGGGCAGGCTGGGCCACGAGGTGATTGTTGTAACTCATGAGAACAGCTCCTACAGGGGCCCGCCGGGCCTCGTCAAGGGTGACGGCTACCTGGTCTACTGGATCAGGACCCGCCTCCTGGCCAAGGACGACGCCACCTATGACCCGCTCGCCATAGCGAAGGCCTCCCTCTTCGTCAAGAGGAACGCTGTTGACGTAGTTCACGCCCACGGCGTGACCTCCTTGCTGGGACTCATGACTGCAATGATAGCCAGCGGGGGAACTGGCGTGCCGTCTGTGCTCACCAACCACTCGCTCCTCAGCGGCTCCCTGAGGGGCCTGGGCAGGCTGTCCCTCAGGTACGCGCTCAAGTGGCCCACCCTACTGGTAGGCGTTTCAAGGGCCGCGGCCGAGGACATCTCAAGGATCAGCGGGAGGCCGGCGGACGTAATACATAACTGCATAAACGTCGACTCCTGGAGGAAGATGGCTACCTGGTCCCACCTCGACGGGGACCCGGCCATAGTTATAACCTCCAGGCTGTCGCCGAGGAAGAACCCCCTTGAGATAGCCAAGGTGGCGTCGCTGGTGGCCAGGGAGCTCCCCAGGGCTAGGTTTTACATGGTCGGCGACGGCATGCTAATGAGGGACCTCGTGGAGTCGCTCAGGAGCTTCGGAGTTGAGGACAGGGTGAAGGTCCTGGGGCTCATGCCCAGGGAGAGGGTGGCGCAGGTTCTCTCCGGGGCTGACGCCTTCGTCCTGACCAGCTACAGGGAGTCCTTCGGCATAGCCGTCCTTGAGGCCATGGCGCTCGGGGTGCCGCCGCTTGTCTACAGGAGCCCGGGCGTCCTTGACCTGGTTGAGGACGGCAGGAGCGGCGTCATAGCTGATGGACCTGAGGCCATGGCGGATGCCATAGTAAGGGTTGCCAGCGACGAGGGCCTCAGGAGGGACCTTGCAAGGGGCGCCGAGGACAGGGCAAGGCTCTTCGACTGCAGTATAATAGCCAGGAGGTACGTTGAGGAGTACCGGAGGGCCGAGGAGGTTAAGTGCAGCGACGACAGGAGGTTCCTGGTCTACAGGGTCTACAGGGCCCTCAGGGGGGACCCAGTCAAGGAGGGCGAGTGGTGCAGGGGAAGGAAGTGGGAGTACCATGAGAGGTCAGCCAATGGTATTGTTCCTGTCGTCAGACGTGGAGCAGGACGCCCCGCCGTACATGAACAGTGAGAGGGGCATCGTCGAGGGCCTGCCCAGGCTGCTGGAGCTGCTGGACGAGCTTAAGGTGAGGGCCACGTTCTTCGTAGTTGGCAGGGTGGCAGAGAGGCACCCAAGGGCTGTCTACAACATAGTTGAAAGGGGTCACGAGCTCGGAAGCCACGGCTACGCGCACATAAGGCTTGACAGGGTCCCCCTCAGGGAGGCCGAGGACGACGTAAGGAGGTCGCTGAGGGTCCTCAGGGACTTCGGCGAGGTCAGGTCGTTCAGGGCCCCCAACCTTAAGCTGCCCCGGCAGCTCCTGCCCGTCCTCAGGGAGGAGGGGATCAGCGTTGACGCCAGCCTGGCCTCCTACAAGCCGCCCTTCCCGCGGGGTATCACTGTTGAGGACGGCGTGGTCAGGGTCCCGGCCACGGTGACGAGCAGCGTGCTGCGCGTGCCGTGGGCCCTCCAGAGGCCCCTGCTGGCCCTGATGCCCAGGGTTACCACGCTCTTCGTGCACCCCTGGGAGGTCTCAGGCTTGGTGCACTGGAGGCCCGACATATGGATTGGCACTGGCCCAAGGCTCCTCGGGCTCCTGAGGAACGCTGTGAGCTACATGGTTAGGAGGGGCTACAGACCCATGACTATGAGTGAGGCGCCCTCGCTCCTTGACAATATTAACTTCAGGGGGCTGGCTCAGCCGGGCGGCAGGTGAGAGGACTTGCTCGGCAAGCTGAGGAAGCTCATTAACTCGCTGGCCCCGACGACCGTGGGCAAGGCGCTTTACAAGGCCGGCGTGACGCCTGACGAGCTCACCTACATGGGCCTCGCCCTCTCGGCCCTGGCGCCCCTCGCGGTTTACCTGGGCAAGCTCATAGCGCTGCCATTCCTAATACTGTTGGCGGGCCTCATGGACGTCCTTGACGGGGCCGTGGCCAGGGCCTCCGGGAGGACCACCGCGTTCGGCTCCTACCTTGACTCTATGACCGACAGGGTCAGCGACGCCTTCCTGTTCCTGGCCATGGCCCTGGCCGGGGTGAACCAGTACATAACCCTGATAGCGCTGGCCTTCTCGCTCATGGTAAGCTACGCCAGGGCCAAGGGGGAGCTGCTCAACGTTAAGATGGAGGGGGTCGGCCTGGCCGAGAGGAGCGAGAGGCTTATAATACTCTTCGTCATGTCGCTGCTGCTCCTCCTCAGGCAGCTGCTCGTTGACGACATAATAATGGCGGTGGTTGCCGTGCTGGCCGCCGCCACCGTGATCCAGAGGTCCGTTCACGTCAAGAGGTCTATAGGCCAGACGCGCACGACGACCTGAAGCGCGAGGCGTCGCCCTTCATGAAGACGTTGTTAAACATGACATAAACATCCCTGGCCTCCCTGAGCCCCCTGACCTTGTTGCAGAGCACCTCAAGATCATTATCTGTGTACCTGTACCTGTAGTTGACCTCCCTGCCCCCTATGCCGTGGAGCCTGAAGTAGACGACTGGCCTCTCGACGGCAGGGCTGGCCCTGAATGGGTCGACCACGTGTATGATCCCGTCAAGGTCCCCTATGACCTTAGCTATGAGGTCCGGCCTTGAGTGCCACGTGCCCCTGGGCTCCCACCCTATCGTGAAGTCCCTCGTGGCCACGGCCCTGAAGAACTCGGCCGCCTGCCTCGCGTTGTCCTCCGACGCCCCGAAGCCTGGAGGGGTCTGGACCACCACTACTGATGCCCCAAGGGCCCTCGCGGCCCTGGCGACCACGTCCCACGCCTCAAGGTTCTCCTTCGTTGTCCTGAGGTTGCCGTAGCGGTCCGCCAGCTCCTCAGGTAACCTGTGCCTGGCCCTCCTCCACGTGGGCCCCCCAGGGGGGTGGGTGACGGCCTGCCACGCCTTCATTGTGAACCTGAAGCCCTCGGGCGCCTCGCCCCTCAGGGACCTCAGCCTGCCCTCGTCAGGCATGTCATAAAATGTGTTCTGAAGCTCTACTACGTTGAAGCTGGCGTAATACCTCTGCCTC
Source organism: Acidilobus sp. (assembly GCF_049973875.1). Lineage (NCBI taxonomy): Archaea > Thermoproteati > Thermoproteota > Thermoprotei > Acidilobales > Acidilobaceae > Acidilobus > Acidilobus sp. Next base: position 45,311 of record NZ_JBMFJI010000009.1, on the reverse strand, counting down.
CCCAGGCACCAGCCGCAGCAGCCCACCAGCAGCATGGGCGCCCCTGGAGAGCTTACCTGTGCCTGAAGTTTAAGCCGTCCAGGCCCTTCAGCTTAGCTGTTAGCTTTCCCGTTAATAGGTAACGCTTTTAAGTTTAGAGTTAAGCACTTTTAAATAGCTCAGTAACCGATACTCAGGTAACTGATATAGGGGTGAGGCCATGGAGTACAAGTGGACCGTGCTCACCAACACCACGCTTGGGATACTCATGGCAATGATAAACTCCTCCGTGCTTATAATATCGCTTCCTGCCATATTCAGAGGCATACAGCTCAACCCGCTGGCCCCAAGCTCCTTCGACTACCTGCTCTGGCTGCTCATGGGCTACGGCGTCGTCTCCTCCTCGCTGGTGGTCTCCTTCGGCAGGCTCTCCGACATGTACGGCAGGGTCAAGCTGTACAGGCTCGGCTTCGTGATATTCACCGTGGGCTCGGTGCTCCTCTCAATAACTCCGGGCAGGGGGACGACAGCGGCGGCCGAGCTAGTGGCCTTCAGGATGGTGCAGGCCGTCGGCGCCGCCCTGCTTATGGCAAACAGCGCCGCCCTCATAACTGACGCGTTCCCCATAACTGAGAGGGGCAGGGCGCTCGGCATAAACCAGGTCGCGGGCATGGTCGGCAACCTGGTGGGCCTGATCCTCGGGGGCGTCCTGGCGACGATCAACTGGAGGCTCGTGTTCATAATAAGCGTCCCCTTCGGCGTGGCGGGGACTGCGTGGTCATACCTCAAGCTCAGGGAGCTCTCGAGGCCCAGGAGGGAGGAGAAGGTTGACATAGTTGGTAACCTGACTTTCATTGGAGGCCTGGTGCTCCTGCTGGCGGGCATAACCTACGCCCTGGAGCCCTACCACGGGGAGGCCATGGGCTGGAACAGCCCCAGGGTCATAGCGCTGATGAGCGCCGGGGCAGCGGTGCTTGCAGTGTTCCCGCTCGTGGAGATGAGGGTCCAGTACCCCATGTTCAGGCTCGAGCTGTTCAGGTCAAGGCAGTTCTCGGCCGGGATATTCGCGGCGCTCCTGGCGGGCCTTGCACTCGGCGGCCTCATGATAACGCTCACCATAATGCTTCAGGGCATCTGGCTCCCGCTCCACGGCTACAGCTACAGCTCGACGCCGTTCTGGGCGGGCATATACATGATGCCCATGCTCTTCGGCTTCGTGGCCCTTGGGCCCCTGAGCGGGGCCCTCTCCGACAAGTACGGGGCCAGGGAGCTGGCCACCGGGGGCATGCTGATAGCGTTTGCAGCTATGATGGCCATGATGACTCTCAGCTACAACTTCTCCTACCTGCCCTTCGCCCTGATGATATTTGCTGTGGGCGTCGGCAACGGCATGTTCGTGGCCCCGAACACTGCCTCAATAATGAACGCCGTGCCCCCGGAGCACCGGGGCGTGGCCTCAGGCATGAGGTCGGTCATGACGAGCATGGCGAACACCGTGAGCATAGCCCTCTACTTCTCCCTGCTGCTGAGCGCCTTTGAGGCCAGGCTCCCTTCAGCCATATATTCATCGCTTGTGAGCGCCGGGTTCCCACAGGCCCTGGCCCTTGAGGTCTCCAGGATGCCCCCGACCGCGGCCCTCTTCGCGGCCTTCCTAGGCTATAACCCCATGCAGGTGGTCCTTCAGGACCTGCCGCAGGGCGTGGCGAGCAGCATAGAGGCCAGCGACCCCTCGGGCATTAAGGAGGTTATGAGCAACACCTGGTTCCCCCGCGTCATAGCTCCCCCGTTTATGTACGCGCTCAGGTTCACCCTGCTGATATCAGGCGTCATAGTGGTGGTGGCTGCTGTGGCCTCCGCCCTCAGGGGCAGGACCGCCCCTCAGAGCCTGGGAGGGAAGTGAGCCAGGCCCGCCGGGAGCAGGTACCTCATGGCCAGGAGCAGAAGGAACGAGACTAGGGGCACGGTGATGTTGTCGTCGACGCCGTTTATCCTCTCCACGAAGGAGGCTACCACGCCGGCCGCCACCCCCTCAAGGCCTAGGAAGTAGCCCCCTATGAGGGACGACACGACGATCATAGCTATAGTCCCCGACCACGCCTTGCCCCTGACCCTCCTGAGGCCCCTCACGACCCCCGTGATGCCGTCACCCACTGACATGAACAGCGCGGAGACGGCCCCAATCACCATGCTTGGGTCGAAGAACCAGGGGGCCAGTATGACAAGACCCCACATTATGGTGAAGTGGGCCTCGTAGGCGTTGTCCGGCTCCTGGAACCACGTCATTAGGCCCCTCCTCCTCCTGTAAAGTATGTAACCCGTCAGAGCCATGGCTGAGGCAAACGCCATCCACGGCTGGGTGTAGACGAAGGGCACCAGCGCGGCCACCAGGCCGCCGCCCAGGATGTGTATTGTCTTCCTAGCCATGTACCTCGATATGCGGTCCCCAAGCCCGTGAGAGGTGGACAGCCTGTAGACGGCCTTTGAGATGTAGAGGACTACTGCGCCAACCCACGCCGCCAGGGCTAACGTTATGACCAGCTGAAGCGTTATGGATAACATGCTCTCGCTGGCCTCTGTGCGACGCGCGGAATTAAAGCGCTTGCAGCTAAATTAGGGCCGCAGCCACGGCCGCGGCCGTAATAATTGCTGGGGTGGCAGTGAAGGCCAGCGGGCCAAGGTATAGCGCCAGCCCCCCTGCCAGGGAGCCCACCAGGGAGCCCAGCTCCCTTAACATCATGTAGCCGTGCACCCTGTAGCCCCCCGTTATCCCTATGTATATCCTGTAGAGCGACAGGTCCAGCACGCTGAAGAGGGCCACCAGAACCGCTATGTAGGCCACCATGCCGGCCAGGGAGTCTATGAACCTTATGGCCACTACGGCCCACGCCCCCCTTATTGCTATGCCCGCCGCCGCCAGCGACCTGGAGCTCGTGCCCTGGACCAGGGCTAACGCCGCGGCCGCCGAGAGGCCCGCGGCCGCGAAAGCCACCATGTAGTCCCTGAGGCCCAGGCTGACGTACCTGAGCATGAGCGGCAGGGCCGTCAGGTAGTAATCGCCTACAAACGTCGTCAGCATAGCCGACACCGCCACCCCCGTCGACGACCCTGAGCCCTTCTCAACCGACCTGGAGATGTTGTAGAGAAGCCCGTACTTGCCATAGACGAATGACCCAACCGCGGTGGCGTAGAGGCCGAAGCCCTCAAGCCTTAGCATGAGCCCGTGGAGCTTCCTCTCGAAGGGGGGCCAGCCCGAGGGGAGAAATAGCATGAAGGCCAGCCCAACCGCGAGGGAGGCAACGCCCACCCCTACGGCCAGCCCCATGAGGGGTATGAAGGGGACCACGAAGGACAGGGCAAGCAGTCCGAGGCCCTTTATGCCGAAGAGGCCCAGCCTCTGGCCGGATGCCTTTGCCTCCCACTCCATGTCGGGCGACAGCTCAAACATGCCCGCCGAGAAGCCGAGGTTGGCGGCCGCTGTGGCAACGGCGTGGAACATGTAGGCTATCGCCATAAGCTCAACGCCCCTCGCCAGGCCGAAGAGCGGGGAGGCTACGGCTATGGTTACGAGCGACACTGCCGTCAGCTTACGGTAGTCCCCCCTGTCGGCCAGCCTGCCGAGGAACTCGCTGGACGTTATGAACACGGCGCTCCAGGCGGCCCCAATTATGCCGTAGTCTATGTCTGACACGTCCGTCCTGAACCCTATGTAGTTGAACATCATGAAGTCAACTATTGAGAGCGCCGCTATGTAGGTGACCCCCAGCCAGTACCACACATGTACTCCCGGCGGGAGCATACGGGCATTGGAGTTAAGAGGGTCAGACCCCCTTTGGCCATGGACTCCCGGGGGGCTGAAGGCCTCGGATATACTAATTAAAACTTTATATCTTTTTCCGATCTACTTACATCGCGTGAGGGCCGTGGTCCTTCAGGTGACGAGCAAGGTTTACAGGGTGCCCGTGGAGGAGACCAACGGCAACATATACTTTTACGTCCAGGGGGACGGCCTCATCATAATAGACGCTGGCATCCCGGGCAAGGACGGCCTGGTGCTGGAATCCATAAGGTCCCTGGGCTTCAGCCCCTCCCAGGTCAAGGCCATAGTTCTGACTCACTACCACCTGGACCACTCCGGCAGCGCGAACGCCATCCGCTCGGCCACAGGAGCCAAGATATACGTGCACAGGGACGACGCCCCAATACTTGAGGGGCTGGTGCCCCCTCAGCTCCCCAAGGAGGCCCCAAGGGAGGCCGTCGAGGCCTACCGCTGGTTCAAGCCGGTCAGGCCAGACGCTATCCTAAACGACGGTGATGAGGTCCACGGGCTCAGGGTGATCCACGCCCCAGGGCACACGCCCGGCTCCATAGCCCTCTACGACGGGGAGCACCTCTTCGCCGGCGACAACCTGAACTTCCGCGATGGCAAAGTACAGGGCCCGCCGCCCCTGTTCACCGCTGACATGCAGAGGGCCAGGGAGTCGGTGAGGAGGCTGCTGTCGCTGGACTTCAGGGTCCTGCTCCCGGGGCACGGCGAGCCCGTGGTAGGGGACGCGTCCGCAAGGGCCAGGCGGGACCTAAGGGGGCTCCTGTGAGGCCCTTTTAAGCTTTATCTTGGTTTACTATCCTTTCAGCTTTAGGTGAGTACTTGGCCTCCCGCTTCAGGCAGCACTTTTCCCACAGCTTGGGGGCAAGGACCGCGATCGCCTGCCAGGTTTTCTTATAGGGCGCGCGACATCTAACCTTGGCACCCGCTGGGAGGAGTTATGGAGGGAGGCGCCCGGGAAGTCCTAAGGATCGGCAAGGTCTCAGGCGTAGTCAGCGGCCTAGCCGTAGTCAGGACCGACATGGATGTCAGGAAGTTCAGGCAGGGGTCGCCGGTGATTAACTCTGACCGCAGGCTCGTGGGGTCGGCCGCCGACGTAATAGGAAACGTCAACTCCCCATACCTGCTGGTCAAGCTGAGCCCGGGCGCCTCAGTTAAGGAGGGGGACGAGCTCTTCCTCGTATTCTCACCCCCCAGGAGGAGGGGCCATCACAGGAGAAGGTGATTAGGCGTGGTTGCCCCAGTCACGTGTCCCAGGTGCGGCTCCAAGCTCGTTGATGATAATGGGGTCCTCGTCTGCCCCAACTGCGGCTACATATACGACGACAACGAGCTCAGTGACGGCCCTGAGTGGAGGTCCCTCGGCAACGGCAACGTGAAGGGCGTCGAGAGGGCCTCGTACTCCAACGACTCCCTGATGCATGACCTAGGCATAGGCAACCTGAGGATGAGCCCGGCCAGGTCAAGGTCGCCGCTGATGAGGGTCAGGAACCTGAGGCTGAGGATAGGCAGCTCCCACCCGCTGCTCAAGGGTGAGGCGCCGCTGGTCAACATGTTCTCCATAGCAAAGAGGGCGGCGAGCGCCTTTGAGCTGAGCGACAGCGCCAAGGACGCCCTAGGGCAGGTGCTCCACGCCTACGCTGAGAGGGCCAAGAAGCCCATAGGCAGGGACGTGAACAAGGTCGTGGCCGCCGCCCTGGAGAAGGTGGTCGAGGTCTACAACTTAAGCATATCCAAGGGCGAGATAGAGAGCTTCTTTGAGATAGATGAAAACGACCTGTGGGACGGCCTTAAGAAGCTCAACGACGTCGGCGCCCTTGACATGCTTAAGGTCGCCGCGGCCTCCGAGGGCCAGGGCAGGGTGCTGGAGAGGTCCTTCACCTACATTAACAGGATAGCGTCAAGCCTGTCGCTGCCCCAGTACGTCGTGCAGGACTCGCTTAACTTCATAAGGAAGTCCCTGAGCGTGCCAGGCAAGACGCCCTACGGTAAGAAGCCCGAGGCCCTGGCGGCCGCCGCCGTCTACCTGGTTGCAAGGCTTAACGGCTATGAGATCAGCCAGAGCGACGTGGCCAAGGTAGTCGGCATAAAGGAGTCCACCGTGAGGAAGCTCTACAGGTTCCTGATGGACAACATGGTAGTAGTTGTTGACGTCTGAGCCTTTTTAGCCTTTGAGCTCTCCTTCCCTTAAGCGGGCCCAGTCCTAGAGGAGCCAGGAGAGCTGGAGTGCAAGAGGCCGTCCTAGCGGCAGGCGCAGCGGCCGCTGCGGGCGCAGCGACCTACGTCGCTTACAGGAAGAGGCTGCTGTCAAGGCTCCTCACCTCCCTGAGGCTGAAGGTGAACCCCGACAGCATAGTCGAAGTAGCCTCCTCTGCCGAGTCCCTCGGCATAAGCAGGCAGCAGGTCTCCACAGCAGTGAGGTCCCTGAGGTCGTGCCCTAAGGGCTCAGAGAGGCTGGCGGAGTCGCTCGTCTCCCTTGGACTTTACGAGGACGTCATATACCTGGCCTCAAGGGGCTGCTCGGTGCCCTCCGTCACCCTCCGCAGGGCGAGGACCTACTCCCTTGGGCTGGCGCTCTCCAAGTGGGAGGCCGAGGCGTCAAGGCTCCTGCAGGAGCAGCCGAGGCTCTCCGGCAACTCAAAGGTCATGGTTGCAGTGTGCGAGGGCGACTACAGGGAGGTCATGGTAGATGGCGTCGTAACTGAGGTGCCGCCGCCCGGAAGCTCGTGGAGGTCCCCGCCGCCGGAGGAGGTGATGAGCTCCATAGCTGAGCTCTCAGGGGCAAAGCTCATCATAAGCTGGGGCAGCTGCGGCCTCAGGGGCGCTGTAGACGCCAGGAGGCTCGTGAGGCTGGCCTACCCTGACGTGAGGCCCTCGCTGGCGTCAATAGCCTACAGCCTTGGGGTTAACCCCATGCTTCCCCCGTCAGCCGTAGCCCTTGCAGCCGTCGAGAGCTCGGTTGACATACTGAACAGGGTTGGGGTCGAGTGGGATAAGATGCCCGAGGACGTGAGGGGCGCCTCAGAAATAGTCAAGTACAGGGACCTGGTGAGCTCCGTCGTGGGACAGCGCGGCGTCAAGGAACAGCGCTCCATAGTTGTCACCGACAGGCCCAGGGCCTACATGCCGCTGTGGAGGCCGTTCTCAGTGAACCCCTCACGGGCCCCCCAGGACGACTACGTGGCAGCTATAGTCATCAAGGCGCTGGCCTCAAGGGGAGGCGACCCCCTGAGGGCCATCCGACTCTCAAGCCTTGACGGCGACGAGGGCAGGTCAATAGCTAAAGCCATAATGGCCTCCCTGGTGCAGACGGCCGCAGGCCCAAGGCCTGGCAGCCAGGTTGAGCCGTGGGACCTGGCGTGCCTTGACGACATAGAAGTCCTACTTGACTGCGCTCGCACCTACGGCGACTGCCTCCCCTCATCGAGGCCTCCGCCTGACGAGGAGGAGCTCATCAGGAAGCTCAGGGTGAGGTGCCCCGGAGCCAAGAACATAAGGCTCACCGCCAACTCTTATGTCCCCCAGAGGCTGGCGGAGTCCCTCGGCATAGCGGCCCCCAACAAGGGCAAGGTGAAGGCCTACGGCGAGCCTATCGTGGGCGGCCTCAGGGGGGCCTCCGAGGCGGTGTCGTCAGCCGTCGCCATGGCCTCAGGGGCCTCCAGGCCTCTGATAATAGTCCCAACGAGGGCCCTCGCCAGGGCGGCCGCCAGCGCCCACGGGGGCACGTTCATAACGGCTGAAACCATGGACTCCTGGTTCTCCAAGGGAGGCCTGGGCTTCATATCATGGGATGACTACCTGGTCATGCCCGAGGCCGGGGGCGTGGCCGACCGCTCCATTATAGTGTTCCCCGAGAGGCTGATCCGCGCGGAGCCTGAGGACACGGCGTATGGCATCCACGACAAACTTGTGGACTATGTCATAGAGCTTGTTGCCAAGAACGGGGGCCTGGCGGTCAGCAGGGCCCTCTATGCTGAGGCCGAGAGGAGGGACGACATAGAGCTGGTGGCACCCTCGAGGCCTGAAATTGATGTGGAGCTAAGTGACGCTGATATTATGGAGGAGGCGGAGAACGCCTTCAAGAGGCTCTGGGGCGCCGACCTGAGCCTGAGGCCCTACCAGGGCCTCGCCGTGAGGGTGCTGGCCCAGATGGCCTCCTCGGGCAGGGCCTCAGCGCTCATGGTCATACTTCCCACGGGGGCCGGGAAGAGCGCCATCTTCCAGGTGACGGCGAAGGCCCTCGAGGACCTGGGGCTAGGGTCAACAGCCATAGTGATAAGCCCCCTGAGGGCGCTCATGCATGACCAGGTGAAGAACGCCAGGTCGAGGGGGCTCAGGGCCGCCTACATAGACTCAAGCGTGCCTCCATCAAGGAAGAGGGAGATAATAGCGGCGGCCAGGGAGGGCCTCCTTGACCTGGTCTACGTGACGCCCGAGGGCTTCAGCTCGGGGCCGGCCTCGGAGCTGGTCTCGACCTCGGGCGAGGCGAGCCTCGTGGTGCTTGACGAGGCCCACGCCCTCTCAAGGTGGGGGCTCAGCTTCAGGCCAAGCTACCTGTACGTCGCCAGGCAGCTCAAGGACAGGGCCTCAGCTGGGTGGCCCCCGATAGTCGCCCTCACCGCGTCAGCGCCCTCTGACGTGGTCAGGGACGTCCTGGGCGAGCTCGGCTACAGTGACTACGAGGAGCGCCGGATATCCCTGGGCCCTGAGACCGCTGAGGTAAGCTACTCGGGCAAGCCGGTGGTCCTGAGGGCCCCGTCCCTGAGGCCTGAGATCTCCATTGATGTTGTGCCAGCCAGGGACGGCCCCGACAGGCTTGAGGACATAGCCCTTCACGCGGAGGAGCTGACGAGGTGGGCCGACTCGCTCGGGGAACCGTGGGTTGGAATAGTGTTCGTGCCGTTCGTTCAGAGCGACTCAAGGCCCTGGCTCAACGCCGAGGAGGTTGCCAAGTTCCTGGGCAGGAGGCTAGGTGAGGACATAGCCGTGTACCACGGCCAGCTGAGCGACTCCGAGAGGAGGCGGGTCGAGGAGGAGGTGGTGAGCTCCTCCCGCACGGGCAGGGGGCCAAGGATAGTGGTGGCCACCAAGGCCTTCGGCATGGGTGTCGACATACCTAACATAAGGTGGACCCTTCACGCCGCGCCGAGCGGCAGCGTGGAGGACCTGTACCAGGAGATAGGCAGGGCCGGGAGGGATGGGAAGCCCGCGAGGGCAGTCATACTTTACAACCCGACTGACATGACCGTGCAGTCAGCCATGGCCAAGGGGGAGGCCATAAGGCCCCTCGGCGTGCACAGGACCCTGCAGCTGATAGCCGAGGCCATGCAGTGCGTCAAGTACAGGGACGGCGTCATCCCGATCCCCATCAAGGGCAGGGAGGGCGAATGGGGGCTCGTCAAGTACCTTGACGTGCTGAGGGTGGCGGGCCTGGTAGACTACGAGGTCGTCAGGGGACCGCTGCTGGCCTACGACCTGCCGAGGGAGAAGGTCGAGGAGGAGGCTGGGTGGTGCATACCGATGAGCGACGGCACGTGCATATCAAGGGCCGTGAGGGGGCTGGAGGGCCGCAGGGTCTACTTTAACATATGTGACAACGACGCCTCAATAGGGCTGAAGTCGCAGGAGAACTGTAAGTCGATAAGCTATGACGGCCTCGTGGCCCTGGTCTCCGTGGCCTCGGGCTGGAGGAGGCCAAGGAGGTACCTTGACCCTGAGCTCTACGCCATATCGCTCTGGCTCTCCCTGAGGGAGGGCAGGAAGGTCAAGGAGCTCTCGGACCTGCTGGAGGCGGCGGTGGCGGCCAGGGCAAGGGGAGGGCAGCAGCTGGCCGACTCCCAGGTCAAGAGGGCCATAGAGGAGCTCCTAGCCAAGGGGCTCAGGCCCCCTCTGGGGGGCGTCAGGCTGGGCAAGGTGGTGAGGTGCGACAGCGTGGACGAGTGCGTCGACCGCGCCATAAAGGACGTTATAGAGGTTGAGGAGCTCGTGGGGGAGGGCTCGGTGGTGATAGGCGCCTCCCCCACGGCTGCCCCCCTGGTCTCCGCCAGGTACCTCAAGCTCACGGGCAGGTCGCCCTCCGTTTCGTCAAGCTATTACAGGAGGCTGGCCTCCCTGGCCAGGAGGGGGGAACTTGAGAAGGCCATGAACATGGGCTACGTCGTTGTGGTGGCCAAGGACAGCGAAAAGGTCAACGAGGTCATCAAGCTTGTCCACGGCTACCCCTACGCCAGCTTCTACCTCTACGCCAGGTCAAAGGCTTAGATTTTAGCCTCCGGGCCTCTTAACCCACAGGGGTTTTACTTGCGAGCCCTCAGGTACCTTGGCCTCACGGCGGCAGTGGCGGCATGGGCAATTATCATTGCGTGCGTGTCCATTAACCCCTGGTTCGTGTTCACCAGGAATGCCTTCAGCGACCTGGGAGGTCCCAGGGCCACGGACCCGTGGCTCTACAACTATGGTCTTATAGCGGTCGGCGCCCTCATAATCGCCTTCGCCTCATACGCTGTTAACGTCAGCAGCGAGAAGCTAGAGGCCGTGGGCGCCTCCTTCATGATGGTGGCCGGCCTGTTCCTTGCCCTGATAGGCGTGTTTCACGAGGGCACATACCCCCACGTCTTTGTCTCGCAGTGGTTCTTCGCGCAGATGGACATGACGTCCATAGTGTGGGGCGCGGGCTCCATAGTCTCGGGCAGGACAAAAAGAGGGGCCGCGGAGGCGGCCATTGGGGTCATCGGGCCCGCCGGGGCCATAGCCTTCAGGTGGCCCTCGGCGGCCACCCTCGAGGCCTACGGAATAGTGCTCATAGACCTCTTCGTGATACTTATGACGTTTGACCTGCGCGACCTTGAAGGCTGAGGTCACTCCGAGACGAAGCCCGTCGACGCCAGGTACCTCTCAGTTATGTCAACTATGTCTCTGGCCGTTATTATGCCCACGAGCCTTCCCTCCCGGTCAACCACGGGCAGGTGCCTTATCTTGCGGGTCGACAGCAGCTCCACCGCCTTAGTTACGGGCTCGTCGTCCCTTATGGTCACCGGGTCCTTGGTCATTAAGTCGCCGAGCTTTGAGTCATAGCTGACCCTGTCCGCTACCACCCTGCTCAGGTCCCTCTCAGTGAAGATACCTATCACCTTCCCCTCCGGGGACACAACTACGACGCTGCCAGTGCCTTTTGTGTACATGAGCCTCGCGGCCTCCGCAAGCGTGGCGTCGGCGGTCGCGGACACCACGTTCTTCCTTGCGACGTCGCCTACCTTCGAGGTCCAGACGCTCAAGGAGCTCACCTTAATAGTGTCCGTACAGTGGGGATTTTAAGCGCTCAGCTTAGCGCATATGATACACTACCTTCTACATACCCTCATGAGCTCCTCCTCAGCTTTCCTGAACTGCCTGTGGGGCGCCCTGTCCATGTTCCACGAGCTGTCCGAGTACTTGTAACTGTAGAGCACCTCAGCCATCTCCAGCTCCTCAGACGTGGGCAGGTCGTACTTAACGCCGTCGTAGCCCAGCACCTTTGCGAAAGAGCTGGCTAGGGCGGAGGCGACCTCGTTAACCGTGGTCCCAGGCCTCAGGGCAGCCAAGTTCGTTACCCTGTACTTGACGCTTGAGACCCCCTTGTCTATGAGCTTCTTGAGGGGTACCTTGAGGACCGAGGCCAGGACGCCCAGGTCAGCGCTCACGAGCATAGCGCCGTGGAAGAATATGGAGCCCCAGGATATCGTTGCCGCCGTGCCGCTCACCTTCCTGTTGTCAACAATTATGTCGTTGACGTTCTGCACCGAGGCCTCAAGGCCCAGGGACCTGAGCGCCTCCACGGGGGCCCTTATGAGCTCCGTGAATATGAAGTCAACTGGGTTGCTTACCTTCCTCTCGCCCAGGGAGAGCGATATCGCGTAGTTTATGTTGCCAAGGTCATGGTATGCTGCCCCTCCGCCGGTGAACCTCCTCACTACCCTGACTCCCTGCCTCTCGGCCTCTGCAAGGTTGACCTCCTCCTCGGCCCTCTGGAAGTAGCCTATTACAACTGCCCTGCGGTTCCTCCACAGCCTCAGCGTGTCAGGGGAGATGCCACAGCCCCTCGCCCTGGGCAGGGCCTCCTCGAACGCCAAGTTCATGTAGGGGTCGTCAGGGGTCTCGTAGAGCAGGACCCTAAGCTGCATTTCCCTCACCTGAGCACATTATGGCGTCCACGAAGTCCTCCTCGGAGCAGCCTACCAGGCTTGAGCCCTGAAGCACCCTCCTGACGACGCCAGAGACCTCGCCCCTGTCAAACCTAATGTTAACGAGGCTCTCCTCAAGCTCGAAGACCTTGTCCTCCGGGATAACCATGAAGTCGCCCGTTATGCTGACCCTAGCTATGACTCCTCCGACGACCTCGGAGGAGACCCTTATGAGCCCCTTCCTGGCCTTAACCTCGCACGTGCCCACTAAAGACCCCGCGCCCTCGGGCGTGGAGAAAAAGAAAAGTGTTAGCCTCAGACCCTTATGGCCTTCACAAGCTCCTCCTTCAGGCCCATCTTCTTGGGCGTGAAGATCCTTGGGTCCATGAGCTCTGGCTCCCTCTTTATTATAGGCTTGAACTCCATCTTGGCGAGCACGTCCTTCTCCAGGTCGACGCCTGGGGCCACCTCTATGAGCTCCAGCCCCTCGGGCGTCAGCCTGAACACGGCCCTCTCGGTTATGTAAAGCACGTTCTTACCGTTCTCTATCATCACCCTTGAGGAGCACCCGACCTTGTCCACCTTGTTAACAAACTTCAGTATGTTTCCGTCGGAGATTATCCTCAGCTTTCCGTCAGCCACCTCATACTTCGCCCCCTTGCCAGCCGTGAAGAGGCCCGCGTAGTAAATGTCGGGCGCACCTGACGCTATAGCCGGGAACCCTCCTGGCCCAGGTATCTTTGACTCGGTGAAGAACGAGTTTACGTTGCCGTACCTGTCTATCTGCATGAAGCCCAGCGAGGCCGCGTCTATGACCCCTCCCTCGTACATTGTGAACTGGTCCGGCACAGAGAGCACAGCGAAGGCCCCTATGGAGACCCCGAAGTCAGGACCGTAGAGTGGCCTTCCTCCCCACGTGCCTGACTCCACCGTGAGCACCACCAGGTCCTGCATGTCCTCCTCCATCGCCACCTCGCCCACCATCGCCGGTATGCCCACGCCAAGGTTGACCACCACGGGCCTCCCGTACCTCTCTACGAGCCTGGCGAGCTCAAGGGCCACCCTCCGGGCCACGACCTTCCTCTCGTCCAGGCCGCTCTCCATCTGTGATGTCATAACGTCAGTCGGAGGGATCACCCTTCCAGCTACTATAGGGTCGTAGTCAAAGCTGTGGGACTGCCTGTGGTACTCCCTGGGCGCTACTACAACGTGGTCCACCAGCGGGCCAGGGACTATCACGCTCTTGGGGTTAATGGAGCCGAACCTGGCCACCCTGAGCACCTGGGCTATAACTGTGCCCTTCTCCGGCATGGCCTTAGTCGCCTGAGCTATGTTAAGCACGGTGCCGTAAGCCACCTCGTCCTCAAGGGACAGGTTTCCTATCTCGTCGGCCGTGCTCCCCCTTATGAGGGCGAACTTGGGCTTCGGGGCGGTGTAGAGCAGGTACTCCTTGCCGTCTATGTTGAGCAGCTGCACCTTGACGGTCCTCCTCTCCTTGGCGGTCTCATTAAGGGCTGTGCCATCATACCTTGGGTCAGCGGTGGTGTTGAGCCCGACCCTGGTCAGGACGCCGGGCCTGCCGCTCCCGACCTCCCTGAACCAGTAGGCCAGGATCCCGATGCTCCAGGCGTAGGCCTCGAACCACTCCTCCTTTATCATCTTCTGGAGGGTCTCGCTCCAGCCGTAGAAGGCCACCAGCATGCCCCTTATGAAGTCCCTGTCCCCTCTCTTGTGCATCATCTGGGCTAAGCTGTCAAGCCCCCTGCCGGGCGTCCCAGGGAACGTGTCGCTTATTATGAAGAGGTTCCTGGGGTGGCCGGTCTTCAAGTACAGCTTGTAGAGCCTCTCTATGAGGTAGTCGGGCGACGTTATCTCGTTGAAGCCTGAGATGGCAACGACGTCGCCGTCCTTTATCTGCGACAGGACGAAGTCCGGATCTGTAACTATTTTCTTCTTTGCTATCAGGCTCACAACGCTGTCGCTCATGTTAAGTTACCTCCGAATCTGTGCTTCAATTACTTTAGAAGTATGTAGGGGCTTTAATATTTACTGCGAGAGCTGAAGCTGGGAGCGCGGTTGCCGCTGAGGGCCGTCGGGTCAGACGTTGACGGCACGCTCACCGTGAGGAGGGGCGACCTGAGGGTAAGCGTGTACGCTATCAGGGGAATAAGGCTGCTGGAGTCCCGCGGGGTCAAGGTTATCCTGGTCTCGGGCAACAGCCTCCCCGTGACCGCCGGCCTCAGCGTCTACCTTGGCTCCAGCGGCCCCGTCGTGGCCGAGAACGGCTGCGTCATAATGTACAGGGGGCAGGTACAGCACGTGTGCTCCGGCAGGCCCCCCGAGGGGCTGCTCAGGAAGCTCCAGGACCTCGGCCTCAGGCCCAGCTGGCAGAACGAGTTCAGGTACCACGACATGGCCTTCTTCATGCCCAGGGGGATAGACGAGGACTCTAAGGCCGAGCTGCTCAGGGCCGTGTCAGAGATGGCCGAGGCCCACGGCCTCAGGGTTCTCTGGAGCGGCTACGCCGTCCACATAAACCCGGGCAACGGCAAGGGCGAGGGGCTCCTGAGGGCCCTTGAGCTCATAGGAGTCAGCGCCTCCGAGGCGGCAGCCATAGGGGACGGCGAGAACGACCTTGACATGCTCTCGGTGGTGCCCATAAGCGGCTGCCCGGGCGACGCTGCCCCCGCGGTTAAGGTTAAGGTTAAGTTCGTGGCCAGGGGCAGGGGAGGCGCAGGCTTCCTGGAGTTCGCCAGGTGGCTTCTCGCTAAAGGAGAACGCAACTAAGCGTCAGGCGAGGTTCCCTCTCTTCACAGCCTCAACGGCTCAGCACTCGGCAAATTCCTCATTCACTTGAACCGTGGAGGTCCAGGCAAATAAGGCTGCCACTAGTCGACGGGTATCTCGTCGCCGTTCTGGGGCACTAGGACCTCAACATCGCCCAGCTCGTCCTTTATCTTTGATGCCAGCTTCACCTGGCCCTGGGGCTCCCCGTGGACCAGGATGACCTTCCTGACCCCGGCCAGGGACTTCAACGTCTGTAAGACGCCCCTCCAGTCGGTGTGGCTCGAGAAGTCGAATATCTGAAGCCTCGCCTTAACGGGCAGCTTCCTCTCGCCGTCAAAGAATACCCCCTCCTCAAGGGCCTGCCTTCCGGGGGTGCCCGGCGCCTGGTAGCTCACCAGGAACACGGCATCCTTCTCGTTCTGAACCATCCTTGTGTAGTAGTACAGGCTTGGGCCACCCTTCAACATGCCCGCGCTCGATATTATGACCCCAGGCTTCTTGAGGGCCTTCTTCCTGTCCCCCCAGCCCTTGACGACGTTCTGATCCTCAAGGGCCTTGGCGAGGAGCCTCGGGTCCTTGATGAAGCTGCTGTGCGCCAGGTAAAGGTCGGTGACGGACCTTATCATGCCGTCTATCCAGACGGGCCAGCCGAAGCCCTTCTCCTCGAGGAGGCACATTATCTCCTGCCCCCTGGCGACGCTGAACGCAGGGACGAGCACGGTGCCGCCCCTCTTGACCACGTCCTCCACGGACTCGTAGAACTCTTTCTCAGTGTTACTCCTCTCGGGGTGCGTCACGGTGGAGTAGGTGGACTCTATTATCACGGCGTCGGCCTTCACCCCGGTCAGCTTGTGGGGGTTCATGAGCTTCGTCTCTATGGTGTTCATGTCGCTGGTGTACAGCACCTTCCTGCCGTTCACGTCAACCAGCACTGAGGCGGAGCCCGGTATGTGGCCGCTCGACATGAGTGTCAGGGTGAAGTCACCGAGCTCAACCGACCTCTCGTAGTCCACGCTCTCGGCCACGCCAAGCATGTCATCAACTGTGCTGTTGTCGAATATCAGGTTGGGCCCGTTTAGCTTTATCATGTCGTAGAGCAGCAGCCTCGTCACGTCAAGGGTGAGCGGGGTTGCCAGGAGCCTCGGCTTAACGGATATGAAGAGCGCCGGGGCCGCCCCCACGTGGTCCAAGTGGCTGTGGGTCAGCACCAGGGCCTCAACGTCCTTGGGCCTCACGTGAAGCGGGTATATGGGCTGCTCGTTCTCATCAAAGTTGACGCCGTAGTCCAGGAGGACCAGGCGGCCCCTGTGCTCTACACCTATGGCCGCCCTCCCGACCTCCCTTCCGCTGCCCAGGATCCTTACCTTGGGCGTTTCGTCACTGCTATCCATCTTTCATCTGACCTGTTCCAATACAGCTTCCGCTGCCCTTTGTGTGACAGAAGGCTATATTAAGCGATACTTACCATGAAGTTGCGGGAGAGGCCGTTGATGGGGGTCAACCCAAGGGAGCTCAAGAGGATGCTCAAGAGGATGGGCATCGAGGCCGAGGAGCTGGAGGCCACGAGGGTCACCATAGAGGCCAAGGACAAGCAGTTGGTCGTTGAGGAGCCCCAGGTAATAATAGTTAGGGGGAGGAACCAGCCCACGATGATATATGTCGTGGGGGAGCCAAAGGATGTCAAGCCCCAGCAGCCAGCGCAGCCCCAGGTGAGCGAGGAGGACGTGAAGCTCGTGGCGGAGCAGGCCGGGGTCGACCTTGAGACCGCCAGGAACGCGCTCATAGCGGCCAACGGCGACATAGCTGAGGCCATACTCAAGCTCAAGGGATCGTGAAGCCCCTGCCGCCCGTGCGCCTCCTAAGCCTCTGGACAAGCTCGTCGACGCTGTTGAGGGTGCTGAGGACAAGGGGTATCCTGTCCAGCCTCGCCAGCTCTATTGACAGGTAGTCAACGTGCTCCCTGGGGCCATGGATAACTATTATGCTGGGCTTCACCAGGGACACCCTGACCGCCACCATGGGGCTCCTGCCTGCCGTGACCTTAGTGAACACTATGACCCTCTCTGGCACGGAGCCCAGCATGGCGTAGAACTGTATGCTGGTGAGCTCAGTTATAGCCTTAATGCTGTCTATCACCGTGTAGCCGTAGGCCACTATGCCCTTGGGGTAGTCAGGGTAGAGCAGTATGCCGTCAACCGTTATTATTATGTCCTCAAGGGTCATGGGCTCGCTGAACTCCTGCATGTCTATTATGCCAGTGGTGGGTATGCCCAGCGCCTTGACCAGGTTCTCGGACCTCTTCGTGCCCTTCTCGGCGTCAACCTTGAGTAGTGCAGTGACGAACCTCCTTATGAATCCCGCCCCTGGGCTCCTCCTGCCCTTCTCGTAGTCACTGAGCACGCTGGAGGAGACCCCCATGTACTTGGCGACCTCCTGCTGGCTCAGCTTGAAGTACTCCCTCCACTTCCTCAGGGCGGCGCCGGGGGAGTCGCTGAGCACTATGTCTCCAGCTATCCTGACGGCAACTGCCTTGTAGGCGAACTCCTCGAGCTCCTCCAAGGGGGCCCCCGCAGGAGGTACAATGGGCTATCTATTAAGTGGATTTAGATCAACAAACTAACTAGTACTCGTTTGAAAATATAATCACTGGTTTAGAAACATAGCTATCAGTTCATAATTATATTGAAACATTACAGCTGAGGTGAAAGTCTTTTTAATTACCCTACCTAACCCTTGCCTTAGGGCAGGGGGGATGCTTCACGTACCGATAGACGTCTTCTTCGCCCTGGTAGTGATAGTAAGTATAATATCAGGCTTCCTCGGCGCCCTGGTGGGCCTTGGCGGCGGGACCTTCCTGGTCCCCATTTACACGCTGTTCCTTGGAATTCCGATAGCCTACGCCACAGGCGCAAGTCTAATATCAACGATAGCCACCTCCAGCGGCTCGGCGAGCGCTTACATTAAGGACAGGATAACTAACGTGAGGATAGGCATGGGGCTGGAGATAGCGACCACCACGGGCTCCATAGTGGGCTCCCTGACCGCGGCCTTCGTCTACGCCCACCACCTCGAGTACATAATTTACATGGTGTTCGGCGTGGTCCTCCTGAGCCAGATATACTTCCAGATGGAGAGGTCCAAGTTCGAGCTCCCAAAGCCCATGAAGCCCGACTGGACCACGAGGGTCTTCCAGCTGCACGGAGAGTACTACGATGAGGCCCTGAAGCAGGAGGTTAAGTACTACGGGGTCCGCTGGTGGCTGGGGGAGACGATAATGTTCTTCGCCGGCTTCATATCAGGCCTCCTCGGGATAGGCGGCGGGGCCCTCAAGGTGCTCGGCATGGACTGGGCCATGAACCTGCCCATGAAGGTCAGCACCACGACCAGCAACTTCATGATTGGCGTCACGGCGGCCACGGGAAGCGCCATATACTGGGCCTTCGGCCTTATACAGCCCATACTTGCTGGCTTCACGGCACTCGGCGTCCTGCTGGGCTCAATGACGGCCTCCAAGATACTGCCCAAGATAACCAACAGGTCCATAAGGTACATATTCACGGCGATACTGGCGTTCCTGGGAGTTGAGATGGTGCTAAAGGGCGTCGGCATAATACACTGAGGGGGTGAGGACGATGCCCAGAAACATAAGCTTCGAGGACATAATAGGGTGGACCCTCAGGGTGGGAGTCCTAATATCTGCGGTCTTCATAATATTCGGCATAGGCCTTATATACGTCCACAGGGGGGCGGGCATCTACACGTTCAAGGACCTGGTCGCTGCCAACTCCCCGGTTAACACGTCAATACTGCCCGTCAGCTACATAAACTCCAGGACAGTCGCAGGCCTTAACGGGCTCGCCTACGTACTCATAGGCCTCATAATCCTCATGGCGACGCCCGTGATAAGGGTTGCCATAGGCATAGCGCAGTTTGCACACGAGAGGAACTGGCTCTACACGTTCATCACGGCGGTTGTGTTCATGAACCTGATGTTAGCAATATTTGTCATACCTGCCCTTGTAGTGAAGTAGCCTTTTACGGCTGCTGCAGCAGCTTCCTGAACTCCTCCCTCACCTGCTCTATCATCCTCCTGGTGTCCTCGAATGCTGCAGGGTCGTCAAGAGTTGAGGTGTCGCCCAGCGGCTCCTGGTTGAGCGCTGCCCTCAGCAGCCTCCTCATTATCTTCCCGCTCTTTGTCTTTGGCAGCTTCCTCACGAAGACCACCCTGTCAACTATGTAGCCGGCGTTCCTGGCGTAGGCCTTTATGTCCTCGGCCAGCTGGTCGCTGGGCTGGTAGCCGGGCCTGAGCACCACGAAAGCCAGCAGAGCCGAGCCCTTGCCTCCGGGCAGCGGCATGCTGGCCGCGGCCACCTCAGCCACAGCGGGGTGGGTGCCTATGGTGCTCTCGACCTCCATGGTGCCTATCCTCTGGCCCGTGGTGGCTATGACGTCGTCCGCCCTGCCAAGCACGTAGAGGTAGCCGTCCTCATCCATGTAGCCGTAGTCGCCGGTGTAGAAGTAGCCTGGGAACCTGGACCAGTAGGTCTTAATGTACCTCTCATAGTTGGGGTCGTTCCACATCTTGCCCAGGGCCGGCGTGTAGGGGCTCAGCACTATGTAGCCCTTGTTGCCGGGCGGGAGCGGCTTGCCCTCGTCGTCAACTATGAGGACCCTGGTGGGCGAGAATGCTATTCCAGCGGAGCCCGGCCTGAAGGGGAGCTCGGCTATGCCGTAGGGCGTCGCGGCTATGGGGCTCAGGTGCTCCGTCATCCAGTACGCGTCGCCTATGTACGTGTTGGGCAGGTTCTCCCTGAACCACTGCCAGGCGCCCACGTTGAGCGGCTCCCCGGTGTTGAGTATTATCCTCAGGGTGGACGTGTCGCCTCCCGTCACCGACTCCGAGCCCAGGCCCTTCAGGGTGTAGAGCGTAGTCGTTGAGGACCACACGTGGGTGACCCCAAACCTCTCAACCACCTTAGCGAAGAGGTCGGGCTTCTGGCCCACGAAGCCCTCAAAGAGCACGGCCGTTACGCCCATGACGGGGGCCGTGTACAGGTTGGCCATGGGCCACACCGGCCACCCCAGCTCAGATATGGTCCACCAGACGTCGCTGGGCCCCAGGTTGAACAGCGCCTTGAACGTCCAGTTAAGCGCCACCACGTAGCCTCCCTGCGTCTGGGTTATCCCCTTGGGCCTGCCCGTGGTGCCGCTGGTGTAGTATATGGTTCCCACGTCGCTCGCGTCCACGGGCTCCGGCGGCACGTAGACCTTCCCCTTGGGAGCTATGTCCTCATAGACCACGTCACGGCTGCCGTTGACGTTGAAGTCGCTGAAGCCCCTGCTGACCACCAGGACCTTCTCAACGGGAGTCTTGAAGTTGTTGAGCACCCTGTCGGCTATGTCCTTTATCCTTATCTCCTGGCCGGCCCTGAAGCCCTTGGACACGACCACCAGGACCTTTGACCCAGCGTCCTGGAGCCTGAAGGCCATGACGTCGTCACTGAGTCCAACATAGTGTATTGCCAATATCGCTCCAAGCCTGTGGACGGCCAGGCCAAAATAGACGGCCTCAGGTATGCTCGGCATTATCATCGAGACCACGTCACCGCGCTTGACGCCAAGCTGCTTCAGGACGTAGGCGGCCCTGTTGACCTGGTAGTGCAGCTCCCTGAACGTTATTGCCCTGTAGTCCAGGGACTCGTTGGTCCAGTAGAAGGCCACCTTGTCGGCCTTGTCCCTGAGGTGCCTGTCCACGGCGTTGTATGAGACGTTCATGAGGCCTCCCACAAACCACCTCTCAGTAGGCGGGCTCCCCTCGAGGACCTTCGCTGGCCTCTGGAACCAGTCTATCAGGTCCACCTGCTGCGACCAGAAGGCAGCCGGGTCCTTTGAGGCCAAGGAGGAGAGGGCCTGGAGCTTCCTTACAGAGTATATCTCCTCCGTCGCCTTAGACAAGGCCAAAATCACCCCTTATTCCACACTTTTCCTACTTCTTTACGAAAATGTATACAGGAACTTATAACCTAACTGCAATCGCCTATATATGCGGCAAGGCCCCGTTGATGGCCTAGAGGGACCTTATGTAGTTATAGTCCTCGTCGCTCAGGCTCCAGCCCACGGCGCCCAGGAGCTCGTCTATGTGCTCCTTCCTCGAGGCCTTGGGTATGGGCAGGGAGCTCCTCATGAGGTAGTTGAGGGCCACCTGCACGGGCGTCTTCCCGTACTTGGCCCCGACCCTCGCAAGCCTCGAGTCGGAGCTCGCAGAGCCCCTGCCGAGCGGCGAGTAGGCAACTATGGTGACCCCGGCCTGCCTCGCGAACGGTATGAGGTCCCTCTCGGCCCACTTGTTGTAAACGCTGTACTCAACCTCGTCAACTACCACCTCGTGCCTCCTGGCTAAGCTCATGGCCTCCTCCAGCAGCTGCCTGTCGAAGTTGCTCACCCCCATGCACCTTATGACCCCCCTGTCAACCAGGTCCTCAAGGGCCCTGATGGACTCCTGCAGCGGCACGTCCCTGCTGGGCCAGTGCAGCAGGTAGATGTCTATTGACTTCACCCCCAGCCTCCTCCTGCTGGCCTCTGCGGACCTCACCAGGTCGTCGTAGTGGAAGTGGTTAGGCCAGACCTTGCTTATAATTATCACGTCATCCGCAACGTCCGCGAGGGCCCTCCCCACCAGCTCCTCGGTGTGGCCGCCCCCGTACATCTCGGCCGTGTCGAAGACCCTTATGCCGCGCTCGTAGGCGTACCTTATGGCGTTAACGTAGACTTCATCCCTGCTGTAGTCAGGGCTCCAGAACCCGCCTCCCATGCCCCAGGTGCCCAGGCCGAGGAGCGAGGCCTCCTTGTCGCATAGCCTCAAGCTTGACCCCACCTAACGGCCGCAGCATAAAGAAATAAGCCTGAGCCAGTATAGCGTGCAGGGCTGTGAGGACCCAGCTATCCCTGAAATGTGATGATAATGGCCTTTGCTGAGCCCTGAGAGCTTCTTGACAGGCCAGCCTAGGGGCTCCGTGGCCCCCTTAACTACGGCGACAATAATGGAAGGCCAGGTGCTGCGGCCTGCTCCACGGCGTTGAAGTGGCGACTTAAAGCCCTAGGCCTAGGCGACCAATGAAAGCTTGCCCGGGGCCTTCGCATCCTCTTGTTCACATGCTGCTGCGGGCTGCCCGTGCCGCGAGTTGGGCTAGTGCAGCCTCACGGGGCCTGTGAGCTTCTCCACGTCTGAGAGCAACTCAACTACCTTCCTAGCCTTCTCCTCATCCTTGACCGCCGACCTCACTGCGTCCTCAAGCGCGGCGCCCCTGCTTATGGCCTCCGAGATGGCCGCCGCGACGTCATAGCCCACGAGCGGCGAGAGGAACGTCACGAGGGCCTGGCTTGAGGCCGCCAGCTGGAGCATCCTCTCCCTGTGCGGTATTACCTGTGAGACGGTCCCTGCTAGCTTCCTGGCCATCTCAGCCAGCAGCTCGACCTCCTTAAGCACGTTGTACGCCACCACCGGGATGCCCATGTTAAGCTCGAGCTCCCCCAGCGAGGCGCCCCAGGCTATCGCCTGGTCGTAGCCAAGCGCCTGGGCTGCCCCCTGGTTGACGGCCTCAAGGGTCACGGGGTTCTTCTTGCCTGGCATCATGCTGCTCCCAGGCACGTCAACTGGGACCTCGACCTCGTTCAGGCCAGTGTTGGGCCCGGAGTTCAGGAGCCTCAGGTCGTTGGAGATCCTCAGCATGTCAAGGGCCAGGGACCTGAGGGCCCCGCTCAGCGCTACTACGTCTGAGAGCGACCTCATGAGAGCCGACTTCGACGACGAGGGCCTGAGGCTCACCCCGCTCAGGGAGCTCAGCTCCCTCACGGCTACCTCTGCGAACCTGGGGTCCGCGTTAGCTCCAGTGCCCACCGCGGTCCCGCCGAGGGGCACCTCATACAGCAGGCCGAGCACGGAGGTCACGGCGGAGAGGCCCCTCTCAATCATGTGCGCATAGGCCTCCATCTGTTGCCCTAGCGTTATGGGGAGGGCGTCCCTCAGGTGCGTCCTCCCTGGCCTCACTAAGTCGCCGAACCTGGAGCCGGCCTCCCTCAGAGCTGAGACTAGCTTCCTGACGGCCGGCAGTAGGTCCTCATTGACGGCAGCTATCGCGGCTAGGCGGAGGGCCGTTGGCATGACGTCGTTGCTGGACTGGGACATGTTGACGTCGTCGTTTGGGTGCACCCTGCAGCCGCAGAGCCCCGAGGCCAGGTCGGCCACTATGTCGTTTATGTTCATGTTTATGCCTGTTCCCGAGCCAGTCTGAAACACGTCAACAGTTACCTTGTCGTCGCGTGATCCCTTGGCCACCTCCAGGGCTGAGAACTCTATGGCTGACGCCTTTACTGCGTCCAGCAGGCCCAGCTCCCTGTTGGCCCTGGCGGCGGCAGCCTTGATCATAGCGACAGCCCATATGAGCCTCCTGGGGGCCTGGTGCCGGTCTCAAGGTAGTAGGGCCTCGCCCTCTCCGCGTACGAGCTCATATCTACCCCCAGGCGTTCCCTGCGACTGAAGGCTATTACGGCTGAGGCCTTACCGCGCAAGTCCTGGGTAGCAGTTAATAGGGCTCAATGCGACTCGCTATCACTAGGACTCCAGCAAGGTGGGGCCTTTGGACGTGATCGAGACCGAGAACCTGCGAAAGGTCTACCCCAACGGGGTTGAGGCGCTCAAGGGCGTCAGCCTTAGGCTTAACGCCAGGGTGCCGTGTATAATAGGTAGAAACGGGGCCGGCAAGACGACGCTCGTCAGGATACTCTCAACCCAGCTCAGGCCCACTGGCGGAAGGGCCCGGGTCCTGGGCCTGGACGTGGTCGCCGACAGGGAGGCGCTGAGGAGGAGGATATGCAGCATACCTCAGGAAGCAAGGCCCATGGGCGTGGCCTCGCCCTACGAGCACGTGGTAATGTACCTCGTGGCCAGGGGCTGGTCGATATCGGAGGCCAAGCAGGAGGCCCGAAGGGTACTCAAGGACGTTGGCCTTGGGGACTTCATGAACATAGCCACGGACGAGCTGAGCGGCGGCATGAAGAGGAAGGTGTTCCTGGCCATGGCCCTGGCTGCCCAGGCGGAGCTCACGTTCCTGGACGAGCCCACTGCCGGCCTCGACCCCCTCTCGAGGCTTGAGACCTGGGGGGCCATGAGGCAGCTCAAGTCCTACATACTCCTCACCACCCACGACATGGAGGAGGCCCAGGCGCTGTGCGAGTACCTGGTCCTCCTGGACTCGGGCAGGGTGATAGCCCAGGGAACCCTTGAGGAGCTCATGAGGCCCCTCCAGGGCAAGGTCAGGGTCGAGGGCTACGGTGACATAAGCATAGGGGGCATGAGGATATCATACATGACGCCGGAGGAGGCCAGGGGGCTCATAAGCGACGGCCTCAAGGTCACGATAAGGCCGGTTAACCTTGACGACGTCTTCATAATAAACGGCATCAGGCCCCTGAGCGAGGATGAGGGGGATGGCGAGGCTTAAGTTAAGTCCAAGGTTCGTGCTGACGTTCGCCTGGTTCTACGGCTGGTCGTCAGTTAAGCGGGGGCCGGGCTGGGTGCTCTCATACATGACCTGGCCCCTGGCCCTGCTCTTCATGATATACATGCTCAGCAGGGGGAGGCTTATTGACTACGCCATACTCGGCGGTGTCATCTCAACTGTGACCAGCAACGCCCTGAGCGCGCTGGGCGACACGGCGTTCATGAAGCTCGAGATAAAGCTTCAGGACCTCCTGGTTGCCGCCGACGTGAGCCCGATAGAGTACCTGGTGGGCGTAGGCCTCGGGAACCTCCTCTACTCATTCCCGGGCCTTGCTGTGTTCCTGGCCCTGCTAATAGTGTTCAGGGTCCTGACGACCCCCCTGGAGTGGGCCGTGCTGCTCATAGCCCTCCTGTTCCTAGCCGTCGGGGGCGCTGGGCTCGCCTTCCTGGGCGGGAGCAGGCTGAGGCACGTGAGGAACTCGTGGGGCCTGGCCTCCTTCCTCTCCATATTCCTAACCATGATACCGCCTATATACTACCCATACACGGCGCTGCCCAGGCCAGCCCTCTACGCCCTCATGCTGTCCCCCGCGACGCCCGCGGCCGTCTTTCTGCAGCAGCTAATGGCTGGCGACCCGCCCTCCTTCGCCCTGCTGGGCATATTTATAGTGGAGAACGTCGCATACGCCATGTTAGGGCTGTGGCTGGGAAGGTGGGAGGATTGACCAAGTGGAGGGTCAGGTGCACAGAGTGCGGCCTCGAGAGGGACCTTGAGACAGGCATGGACCTGAGCACGCTGAAGAGCAACAGGATATACATGTACTGCCCTAAGTGCAGGAGGAACACGTTTCACGAAATACTAGGAAGGAGCGAGGATTAGTTACTCAGGCGGCTGGAAGCTCCTGCCGGGGCCTGACGCCAGGAGCTGGGAGACCTCCTCAACTAGGGCCTCGGCCTGCACGACCTCCTGCTGGCCCTGGAGCCACCTCCTCCTTATGTTGACTGTGTTGCTCTCCACCTCCTTGTCCCCCACGACAGCTATTATTGGGACCCACGCCTTGCCTGCGGCCCTGACCCTGGCCCCAAGGCCCTTGGTGGGCGGGTCAAGGTAGGCCCTGGCGCCCACGTCAATGAGGTCCTGGAGGAGCCTCCTGGCGTAATCCACGTGCTGGTCCTTGACTGGTATCACTGCCACCTGGAGGGGCGACAGCCAGAACGGCAGGTATGGCGTCCTGCCGGAGTCGGCCAGCTTGAGGCCGAAGTCTACAAGTGACGACATTATCAGCCTCAGCGGGCCGACGCACGTCACCTGCCTGTCTCTCACCGCGCCGTGAAGGCCCAGGGCGGCCAGCCCCCCTCCCCTCGTCCTGTACGCGAGGAGCCTGAGGGAGTACTGGATGTCGTAAGGTATCGAGAAGCCCTTGGAGGTCCCCACGTCAATCCACGTCGTGTCCCTTGATATTCCCTCCTCAAGCTCGTCAAGCATCTTAACCATGGCCTCATCGCCTACGTCAGCGGGCGCAACTATCATGTCAGCCCCCGGCAGCGGCGACCTGACCCTCACGCCCGACTCGGCGTACCTGCCAACGTCAAGGCAAGACTTGACCACTGCCGCGATGCCGCCTATTCCGTAGACCTGCTCGGGCCCGCCGCCCCTCGTCTCAACGCTTGTGAGCCCCAGCCTCTCTGCAAACCATGATGAGAGGGCCTCCATGGCCACCTCGCCGAGCGACGTCAGTCCGCCGCTGGTCAGGCCCAGCTTTGACTGCGAGCCCAGGGACTCATTGTCCCATGGGTTGCCCACCTCGACCTCCTTGGGCAGGAGGCCCCTCTCTATGGCCTCCCTTATCCCAAGCTGGGAGCCGTCGCCCGGCAGGTACCAGGGCCCCTTGGGCGCAGTTATTGTCCTCGAGAGCTCGCAGGCTGGGTGGCCTGGGCACGTTATTGTGAACCCCTTGTACCACCCGAAGGGGGCCCTGGCCGTCTGAAAGCCCATTGACTTGAGCTCGTCCTCCACCTTCCTTAGGATTTCAGCCGCCACGTCCGGAGGGGCCAGGCTTGGCGACAGGTGGGCGAAGGGGTAGACCACCGCGCACTTGACGCCGGACCTCCTGGCGTGCTCCGCTATCTCCATGGCTGCCTGTCCCGCCAGGTCCGGCGTGTCGCCCTCCTCCACGCTTATGAAGCCCACCACGCAGTCCTTGCCCTCAAACTTTGAGGGCGGGTCGGGCGGGTTGTCTATGGCCTCCTCAACTGCCCAGAACTTGACCTCCGAGACGTGTATCATAAGTAACCTCAAGGCCAGCCCCAGCTCCCAGGGGGCTTAGACCTTAAAAGCGTCAGCTGAAGACGTTCCTGTTGAACATCTTCAGGAACCTGAC
Source organism: Acidilobus sp. (assembly GCF_049973875.1). Classification (NCBI taxonomy): domain Archaea; kingdom Thermoproteati; phylum Thermoproteota; class Thermoprotei; order Acidilobales; family Acidilobaceae; genus Acidilobus; species Acidilobus sp. Next base: position 18,683 of record NZ_JBMFJI010000009.1, on the reverse strand, counting down.
GTAGTTGTCGCACTTCGCCTCGGGGCCGCCGCACGAGACCTCGTAGGTTATCTGGCCGTCGAAGTGGAGCAGGGCCCCGGCCACCCTGTACCAGTCCACCGTCCCAGTCATGGGCAGGGCGTGCTCGTCCGCGTAGCCGTCGTTATCATGTGCGTGCACCTCTGCTATCAGGTTGGCCTGGGACGCCTTGCTTATCTCGTCAGGCGGGTTCCTAGTGTTGACGTTAAGGTGACCCACATCTATGCACAGCTTGAGGCCGTCGACGGAGCTCGCCATCTTGATCAGCTCGTCAACGTTGGAGCCGACCAGGTCGCCCTCCAGCCTGTTCTCAACTGCCAGCGCGAGGCCCAGCTCCCTGGCCTCCTTGACGAGCCTGCTCAGCACGCTTATGTTAGCCGCCATGGCCGACTCGGAGCGTTTGAGGGGGAGGGTGTGAATGACCGCTATGGTGGCCCCCATGTCCCTGGCTGCCCTCATCCAGCGTATCATGCGGGTAACCGCCCCCTCCTTGCCCTGGGCAAGCATGTCAAGGGTTGGCTTGTCGTAGGGCAGGTGCACGCTTGAGACCGTGAGGCCCTGGCGCTTGAGGGCGGCCTGCGTCTCCTCAAGCAGAGCGTCCTCCTGGCCCTTCCTGTTGATGAAGTTATCATAGCTAAGCTCATAGTAGTCAACGCCCATGTTGTGCAGCTTTACTACCGCCTCCGCTGGAGGCAGCGTCCTGTAAAGCATAGTAGCGTAGGCGACCCTCATGTGCGCCACCGCACAGTGGTAGCCAACCCCAAGTTTTTAAGCACTGGAAGGCGCTGCACTCTGGGCACAATTCTAATAAAAGAGATTGGTTACTGCACAAAAGTATACATGTTTCCAGACAAAATTTTCTTCTAATTAAGAGATAAAAACGTATAAATGCTGCTTTTAATTAACTTAAGTTAGAATAAAAGGTGATAGAGGTGAGCTACGCGGACCTAAGCTCTGCCGTTAAGGTAGTTGATGGGGTTTACTGGGTTGGAGTCAACGACACCAGGAAGGTGAGGTTCGAGAACATGTGGCCCATACCCGAGGGAATCTCCTACAACGCCTACGTCATAGCGACGGGCAGCGGCTACGTGCTGGTTGACGGCGTCGAGGAGGAGTACACGGACCTCTACCTGGCCAAGCTGAGCAAGGTAGTTGAAGATATGGACAAGGTCAAGTACATAGTGGTGAACCACCTTGAGCCGGACCACCAGGGGTCCCTGGAGGAGACCCTGAGGAGGGCAAGGAACGCCAAGGTGCTGATATCTGCGGTGGGCGCCAGGATGATAAGGGACTTCTACGACGTGCCCAAGGACCGGGTGGTGCCCGTTAAGGATGGCGACAGACTTGAGGTCGACGGAAAGATACTGAGGTTCATCTACACGCCCTGGCTCCACTGGCCTGAGACCATGGTGACCCTTGATGAGACGGACTCGGTGCTCCTCACGTGCGACGTCTTCGGCTCCTACGTGGCCCTGAGGGGAGGGCTCTTCGATGACCAGCTTGAGATGGAGCACTACATAGAGGAGGCCAAGAGGTACTACGTTAACATAGTGGGAAGGTACACCAAGAACACAATAGACGCCCTCAACAAGCTCTCCGCAATCCTTGACAAGGTGAAGGTGATAGCGCCCGCCCACGGGCCGCTGTACAGGGGCGACCCGAAGCTCCCCGTGAAGCTCTACTACGACTGGGCCCTTCCAAGGCTTGAACCCGAGGTTTCAATACTTTACATAAGCATGTACGGCCACACCGTGGACGCCGTCAAGAGGCTCAGCGACATAGTCAAGTCCCACGGCCTCAGGGTGAGGCTCATAGATGCCGCCGAGGAGCACATGTCATACGCGCTGAGCTACAGCAACAACTCTGCCGCCGTGCTCACGGTGTTTCCAACTTATGACGCCTCGATACCGATGCCCCTAAACAACATACTCTACACATACCAGGTCAAGATGTTCGGCAGGGGCAGGGCCGCCGGGGTGGTCACAAGCTACGGCTGGGGCCCCGTGGCGAAGCTGGCGGCTGACGTGCTGAGTAAGGCGGGCTTCAGGGTCGTGGAGCCCCTGGTCACGCTGAGGACAAGGCCCAGGAAGGAGGAGCTCGAGGCCCTGGACAAGCTGGGCGAGAGAATAGCCGAGGAGGTCCTCAAGGCGCTTGAGGGAGGCCATTAAGCCCAGCTAACGCCATCAGGGAGGCCCACCTGACCAGGTCCTTCCTCACGACGACCCCCTTCGTCATGAGCCCTATTATGCCCTCCCTTGAGCCTATGTCCCTTATGCCGTACCTGGCCTCAACAGCCCTGTCAAGCTCTGAGCTCATGGAGTCCCTGGCCAGGTCCTCAGGCACCTCAAAGGCGGGGGAGGTGCCGCAGGCTACCTTGCCGTCCTTCATCACGCAGGCGACAGTTATGACATACCATGCGCTGTCAACCTTGAACATGCCGGACTCGACGCCCACTCCAACGCGGGCCCTGGTAGCCTCAAGGGCCCTTGATGCCCTAAGCATGGCCAGCCTCCTCGTCTGCTCAAGGCCCACAGGCTGGGGAGGCAGGCCGCTGACGCTTACGGGAATTACAGTGGCGCACCCGTAGAAGGCCTCAAAGGCCTCCCTGACGCCGTCAACCTTGACAGGGTTCTGGCTCCCCAGGGCAACCTCCAGGCAGGGCCCCTCAGCCAAATGCCTTCACCTCATCGGTACCCTTAGTGCCGGAGGTAATACATCACTGAGGCCCCTCCCCTGCGTGCAGGAGCTGGGTCTGGCGGAGTTAAAGGTTATAAGCACCTTGCCTTTCCTCCTTAACCGGTGCCGCGGTCGCCTAGCTGGCCAGGGCGCCGGCCTGCTAAGCCGGTGGGGGAAACCCCGCGCGGGTTCAAATCCCGCCCGCGGCGCCACACGCTTCTGCGATGGCTATTCTGGCGTGCCCCCTTGCCTGCTCCATAGTGTTGTTGGCCTCCTTCTGGCATCGCTTTAGCCCTTAGGGTCAGCGCCCAAGAGCCTTGAGTAAGCCCTCCTTAGCTCCTCCCTGTCAAACATGGTCACGTGGTCAAATATTGAGCCTGAGCTCTCCCTCAGCCTCATGACCTCCACCAGCTTCCTGTACCTGCCGCCTGCAAGGCCGTTTGCTATGACCGCCGCGCCCTCCGCCGCCTCCTTAGCCACCCTGCCGCTCGTCCTGAGCTTGACAACCCTGAGCCTCGTCCAGAGGCCCGGGAGGCTTCCGGTTATCGTCCTGCCCAGGTCATCAATGAATCCCTCGACCCTTGAGAACCTGCCGCTGACGTAGACAGCCTGCGGGCTTGTCGACACCAGGAGCGACATGACGTCCTTGGCTGCTGACTCCACGAGCGCCCTGTAGCCGTCGCCCCCCGAGGAAACGAAGTCCTCGACTGGTCTCGTGAAGGGGTCCCCCTGGCCCAGGTAGGCCGCTCCCCCAGCGAAGAGCATCTCCTTCGTGATCCTGGACACGTTAGAGATGGCATAAGCCACCTCGCCGTCAATGCAGCCTGAGCCCAGGTAGCCAGGGAAGCCCGCCGTGCCTGCCACAGCGTCGACCAGCTGGCCTGAGCTGACGGCCATGGCTGATGTGTATGCAAAGCCGACCTCAACTACTATTAGGTTAACGTCATTATAGCTCAAGTTGAACGCCTCGGCGTGCCTGGCTATGGCCAGCGCGGCGCTGTAGACCTTGTCGGACGTCCCCATGTCAACCCTGTTCAGCTTCCTGTAGGCAGGCACCGTGGGCAGCTGGACCACGCCCGGGGTGAAGTAGGTGATGTCCCTGAGCTCCGGGTCCTCCTTTATCATCTTCAGGAGCCTCCTCAGTCCAAGTATCCTGTGGCCCTTGGCGGCGTCCTCAGCAGATATGAAGGTAGCGAGCGCTATCTCCTCGTCACTGGCCTCCCTGGCCAGCTTCAGGGGTATGCCGTAGCCGCTCGAGGCTACGACGACGTCAACGCCCTTCTCCCTCACTATCTCCTTAAGCCTCCTGAGCACGGCCCCCGGATCCCTGACCATGTAGTCCCTAGGTATTGACTCGTCAGCTATGACCTCGTTTGTTTCATCGTCGAAGCCGAAGACGTCGTAGCTCTTTGTGCCCGAGTCCGTCCCTAGGGCCCTAACCGTAGTCCACCACCTCGATACCCCTGTTCCTGCCCCTGGTTATGAGCACCTCACCCCCTCCGTTGGCGTTAAGGAGCTCCTCAAGCTCTGAGGCGGCCCTCTCTGCCTCCCGCTCGTCGTCAGTTAAGCCGTAGAACGTTGGTCCCCAGGATGACTGAGCGGCGCCATAGGCGTGCTTCAACATGATCTCAATGCCCCTCTCCACGAGGGGGCAGCAGTACGTGCCCCCCTGGTAACTTGACCATGCCAGCCCCAGCGACCTGTTGAATTCCGTAAGCGACTCGCCAAACTCCTTGATGTCGCCCTCAACGAAGCTCGGGAGCATCTTCATTAGGACCAGCCTCGAGAGCCTGGAGGCAAGGCCGCAGTCCTCCCTGACCTCTGAGAGCGCCCTGTCCTCTGAGCTGGCCCTGAAGCTCTGTATCCGCGGGAGGGGACCATAGGGGAGGGCCACTATGAAGAGCCAGCGGGCGGGTATGTCGCCCCTGAAGATCAGGGGAGGCACCTCCCTCTCAGCCATGTCCTTCCTGAAGCCCCCCTCAACTATGAAGCCCCCCACCTTGGCCGCGTAGAGGCCCAGGGCGGTCACGAGCCCCCTCCTGACGGCAAGCGCCGCATCCTCTGGCCTCAGGTCGAGGCCGTAGAGCCTTGACACCCCCTCCGCCACGGCGAAGTAAAGGCCAGTGACGTAGCCCAGGCCTGAGTAAGGTGGGTAGCCCCTCTCGACTGTCACCCTGGCCCCCCTCAGGTTAAACCTTTCCCTGAGCGCCCTGAGGACCTGGAGCGCGTGCTGGTCGTTTGACTCAAGGAGGTCAGACTTCTCGACCCTGACGACGAGGCCTGGCCCCTCCAGGGTAAAGCCCACGGTGCCGTAGAGCCTGCCCATGTCACCGCACAGGTCAAGGTTGCCGGCGTGCAGGTGGCTCGGCGAGAACACCCTCACGTACCTCAAGGGGACCCCCGGCACTGTTGACCATCAGGGTAAAAGTAAGTTACGAGCCTGCTGGACGAGAGATGGCCGCCAAACGTGCCCGCTGGCCGTGAAGTGATGAGGTGAAGGCGGTAACCGCGGCCCCATGACCTGCCTGCAGCTGAGCTCATCAGGTGGACAAGCGCTGGCCCGCGATTGACCACGAGTTAACTCAAAAAAGGGACCAAAGCGAAAGCGCAGGGACGAGCAAACAGGATAAAAATAGGAGGCACGGCTAGGCGGCGGTAGTGTTAGACGTGGTGTTCGGCGGCGCGTAGTGGGCGTAGGCGACGGCCACAGGGCTCACTATGTAGCCTCCGGCCGCCTGCGTCACGTGTGGGCCCATTGATATGACCAGGTACGCCCTCCTGCCGGCTGTCACGTTGAGGCCCCCGTTAACTATCGGTATCTTGAGCACGCTGCTCGGGAGCTTCGCGGAGACGTTTACGGAGCCGAGCTGCACCGTGACCGAGCTCACGTAGAGCCTAACCTCGTTGTAGACGCCGGGCGGCAGGCTGGCCTGGGCCACCGCCTGGGGCACGCTGGAGAGCAACACGGTTATTGTCCTGTTAGTTATAGTGAGCCACTTGCTTAGTTATAGTGAGCCACTTGCCCGTGCTGGCCGAGTGGACCATGATTGACGTCACAGTGAGGTATATTCCTGTAGTAGTGACGTTGCCTCCCCTGCCGGGGTCGCTTATGTAAACGTAGACGGAGCCCTGGGACCTTGAGACGGCCAGGTACGCGCCTCCCGCGGCCACGGCTATTACCACTATCACTATGGCCGCTAGTGCCGAGGCCCTCACCCTGCATCACCGAGCCTCTGTGTAGGGCCCAGGCTGAAAAGGGCTGGGCCGGGAAAGGGCGCGGGAGGCCTAGGGAAGGCCAGCGCGGCCTTAGGCCTGCCCTGGGGCCTCCCTGGAGTTGTTGACGACTCTCACCCTTGGCGCCTTCGACGCCAGCTGCTGCCACTCCTTGAGGTTATAGATGCACCCTGGGTCAGGGGCCAGGGGGTCGCCGTAGTAGGCGTAGGCCCTGGCCCTGCAGCCGCCGCATATGTTCCTGTAGGGGCAGACCCTGCAGTACCCCTTCAGCTTGTCCCTGTCCCTGAGGTCGTTGAAGAGCGGGGTCTTGGTCCAGATGTCCCAGAAGCTCTGCTTCCTGAGGTTCCCTACCACCGCCGGGAGGAAGACGCAGGGGGAGACGTCCCCGTTGGGCTGTATGGCAGCGTATATCCTTCCGGCGCCGCAGCCGCCGACGAACTCAGCGACAGCCCTGACTATCGGGTCATCGCTGACGGCGAAGTGCGTCGGGGCCACCTCCTGGCCCCCGCTGGCCTGCAGGGCGACGCGGCCGTACTGGGGCGCAGTGCTCACTATCTGAAGCCCTGGCCTCCTCTTCATCTCCTGGTATATGCTCCTGAGGAACTTCTCCCTCTCCACGGGGTCGAGGTCCAGCCAGATGTTCTCAAGGCCTCTTCCGGTGGGCACGAAGTTGAAGAATATAACCCTCCTCACCCCTATGTCCTCGGCCAGGTCCAGGAGCTCCTTCACTTCACCTATGTTCATCTTAGTTATGGTCACGGCCATGCCGTGATCCATGCCCAGCTTCACGGCGTTCTCAAGGGCCTTCACCGCCCTCTCCCAGGAGCCCGGCACTCCCCTGAACTTGTCGTGCTTCTCTGGGGTGGCGCTGTCTATCGAGACCTCAACGTACTTCAGTCCCTCCTCCTTGGCCTTCTCAAGCTCGTTTATGTTAGCGAAGACCCATCCATTGGTGGCCACCGCCGCGTGTATGCCCCTCGACGCTATGGCCTTAAGCACTGTGTGGAAGTGCGGGTGTATCGTGGGCTCCCCTCCGCTGAGGGCTATTGAGGCCACGCCGGCCCTGTCCAGCTCGTCAACCACCCTGAGCTTCTCCTCGAGCGTCAGCTCGTCAGGGGTCGGGGCCCCCGCCCTCTGGTAGCAGTGCATGCACCGGAGGTTGCACATGTTTGTGAAGTTCCACACTATTAGGAACGGCGCAGGCATCTTCTGGGGCACGGTGACGCCGTAGAGGCCCAGCCCCTTCATAACGAGGGCGACGCCCCTCCTTATGGCGGGGTCGCTTATCGCCCTCCTCGCGTCCTCGACGTCGCCGTGAAGCATCCTGATGCCAAACTCTATGGTCTTGTCTATTATTGGTATGAGGAACCTGGCGTAGAGAGGGCACTCTACTATCTGCTCCCCAACGAACCTGCTGAGGGCGTGGTAGATGAGGGGCGCCTCCTTCACGGTGCCGTCGCTGTACTTAACCCTCACAGTCCTTGATGCCAGCCTGAGCGACGCCCGGGTCACAGGGTTGTTGAACACCAGCCTGATGCCGGCCAGCAGGTGGCCTATGTTGCCCCTCCTGCCGTCATCATGGTCCGGCTCAACTGGGGAGAAACCCTCACTCACCTTCACCACCCCACCTCAGGGGCTCAAATATGCGACCAACCGCGTCGCCGAACGCCGAGAGGGCCTCCCTCGCCAGCACAGACATGAGGTCGCCCAGGCGGCCGGCCCTGATCTCCTGCGATATGAAGCCCAGCCTCAGGTAGAACTTCCTGTAAGCGTAAATCAGCGCCCTGCCCAGCTGCTCTGCAGTGAAGTGGAAGCCCCTAATGACCGGCCTCACAGTTGTATAGTGCTCCCAGTTGGTGTCCACTATCAGGTTGTGCTTCACCGCGAAGTCCCAGAGAGGGGTGCCCGGGTACGGGGTCAACGCCGTGAACTGGGCGTAGTCGGGGCCCAGCTCCACGGCTAGCTGGGCCGTCCTCTTCATGTCGTCAACGGTCTCCCAGGGGAAGCCAAGTATGAAGGAGCCCGTTGCGAACCCCTTGAGCTCCCTCTTCCACTCAAAGACCCTCCTGGCCTGCTCTATGGTTATCTTCTTGCCTATCCTGTTCAGGGTCTCCTGGCTGGCCGACTCAACGCCGAAGTACAGCGCGTTGCAGCCGTTGTCATAGAGCAGCTTCATTATGTCCTTGTTCACGTGGTCCACCCTGCTGCCGCACGAGAACTTTACGTCAAGCCCCCTTGACCTCAGCTCAGCTATGAACTCCCTCACGAACTTCCGGTTAGCGGTGAACTCGTCGTCCGTGAAAACTATCTCCTTGGCCCTGTACCTGTTCACCAGGTACTCTATCTCGTCAACAACGTTCTTGGCGGACCTGTACCTGTACCTCCTCCCCCAGTAGTAGCTCGTTATGCAGTACATGCACCCGTAAGGGCACCCCCTGCTGGCCATGACGTGGGCTATCCTGATGGGCTTGTTAAAGAGCGTGTACTTATCCATGTCAAGCAGGTCCCTGTCGGGCCAGGGAAGCTTGTCAAGGTCCTCTATGAACGGCCTGTCGGGCGTCACTATGGTCTTGCCTCCCTCCCTGAAGGCTATGCCCTTCACCGACCTCAGGGCCTCGTAGTCCCTCCCCTTGGACTCAAGGGTGCTCGTGAGCTCAAGCATCGTGAACTCCCCCTCCCCCATCACGACAAAGTCAAACCCTGCGTCCAGCGCCTCGTCATACATGTAGGTAGGATGGGTTCCCCCTGCAACTAGTATGACGTCAGGCATCTCCTGCCTGAGCGCCTTGGCGGCCATGTAACCCTTGGGAGCAAGGGGGGTCAGCATCGAGATCCCCACTATGTCTGGGTCAAAGGCCTTGACCTCGGCCATCCATGACTTCATGTCAAGCTTTCTCGTGGGGCTGTCAACTATCTTCACCTTGTGGCCGGCCTGCTCAAGGACGGAGGCTATGTATGCAAGGCCGAGGGGAGGAGCCCTCATCCCAGTGACCTTGTAGATCTCCAGGTTGTGGACGTCTGGGGGTAGGGCCAAGAGTACCCTCACCGTTTATCTCCCTATTACTGTACGTAGATCTAATAGCTATACGCTAAGCTGTAGATGGCCTAGGGCTGGCTCCTATGATAGGCTGTAGATCAGGGCCCGAACGCTCGCTAGCATAAAGCAAGGACCCTCGCCATGGCCCCCTCGGCCCCGCGAACCTTGAGTGGCGCTATTACAAGCAGCGGGTCCCTGCAGCTCGCAAGCTCGCCCAGGTTACATGCGCCCTCTACTATAATCACTCCTGAGGACAGCAGCCTCACGTGAACGTAAGCCGCTTCCTCCTCGCTCACGAGCGGAGGCCACGGGTAGCCCTTAGCCCCAGCCCAGCCGGAGACGCTCATAGCCTCGGTCATGACCGCTCCAACCCCCACGCCTGCGAGGTAGTCGGCAGCGTCCCTGCTAAGGTATGGCCAGGCGTGGAGGTAGTCCTCGGACCCCCTTAGCCTCGAGAAGCCCGTGTAGAGCGCGGCTGCCCTCCCCGCGTGCACCTTGCCCTCGAGGTCCCTTGACGTTATGGCCTCCTTAGGCCTCTTGTAGCTGAGGTCAACAAAGTCAGCGGGCAGCACTAGCCTCTCGGGCGGTATCCTGTCCACGCTGAGGCCCCCAGGTATGAAGTGCAGCGGGGCGTCTACGTGGGTTCCGGAGTGGGAGCCCGCCTCAAGGCGCGACAGGGTGACCTCGCCCTCCCTGGAGCCCGTGAGCACGAACTCGTGCCTGAAGGGCGGGTCCCCTGGATATGTCGGCATTCCGTTATAGGCCTCGCATGTTAGGTCTATCACCCTCCCGGAGAAGCCGCGACTCAACGCGCTCACCAGGGCTGTGTCACGGCGGAACTATAAAGGCGCTGAGTAGTAGGCCGCGTTGCGCCTGAGACCCGTTTTTACCCTGGGCGCACAGGCTCCCTGGGGCAGCGCCGTGGGTACAAATGAAATACTCGGAATGCTGCACGACCACCCGCCCAGCTACGCCCCTGAGTGGGGCAGCGGGGGCATATTTGGGCTGAAGTACTACAGGGGGGTGCTCTACTACACCCTGGCGTTTGACGCCGTAGCCAACTTCGTCACCGACAGCGGCGTGGAGAGGTACAGGTTCGAGCAGGTAGGCCCCCTGCCCACCTCGGGGGGAGACACCTATAACGCCGTTGATGCCGTGGACGACAGCATATACTTCGGCGGCTGGGTCCACGCCCCCGCGGTTTACGAGGGCTCTGAGGCGTCGCTGAGGGGCACCATATCCTTCGTCAACAAGTACAGCCACGTCCACTTCTATGACGTCGAGGACAGGAGGATCTCCCTGCTGTGGAAGGAGGGGGCCGCCAGGAAGGACGAGTGGGCCGGCGAGGTCTCCGAGATCATATACAACCCAGTCCAGGACGAGCTGCTCATAGCCAGGGGGGACGGAACTATAAACCTGGGAGTCTATAGCATCGACCGCAGGACAGGCGAGCCAAGGAAGCTCTCAGAGAGGCCCGCCCTCAAGGGGACGCTGGTCTATGAGTACGCCTGCTTTGACATACTTGAGCGGCAGATAAAGGACATACACGGGGTGCTGTTCACCAAGGCGGTCACAGGAATACAGTGCGTCAACCTCACCAACGAGAAGGTAACGTACACTAGCCTTGGCGACATAAGCAGGCGGTCAGTTGACGGCGCACCCGTAAGCTGGCCCCAGACGGGCCCAGCGGCCTCGGCCTACGGCAGGTTCTTCCTCTTCGTCAAGGGAGGGGCCTTCGTGGGCAACCCCATTGACGAGGGGACGGAGCCGGTCAGGTTCGTGAGGCTGTTCGACTTCGGCGACTCGGGCTACTTCTCAAGGAGGACCGTCGCCAAGCCGATAGGGGGAGGCGTCATGGTTGCGTTCAACGCCTACTCCGAGTCCCTCGTGAGGCCCACCAACCAGTTCGAGGAGATGGTCGCAAGGGCTACAAACACGATAGTGGGCCCCAGCGTGCTCCTCTACATAACCCCGCCCGTGGCAAGGATAGTGGGCGCCTACGGCGCCAGGATAACAAGCTTTGAGTCCGTGGGGGACAGGCTCGTCATAGGGGCCAACACGATGTCCAACACCTCCAGGTACAACGCCCTGCCCCTGGACATAGGCTACAGGGGGTTCATAATAGAGCCCATATCAGAGATCCTGGAGAGGGGGCCGCCCGTCAGGTTCTCAGTGCTGGGGCTGCTGGTGAAGGACAAGGTCTTCGGCGGCATACCCCTAGCCGGCTACAGCAGGCCAAGGCTTGTGATAAGGGCTGGGAGGAGCAACAGGCTTCACGTATATGAGTACGACTTCTCGCTGCCCGCCCAGGACGCCTATGAGGAGACCTATGACATAACTGGAGGCAAGAACGTCTTTGACCTCAGCGGCTTCGGCAACTCGATACTTTCGTTCAGGCTCGAGGACCCCGACCCCAGGGCAAGGATAGTCATAGACCTTCAGTAGGCCCTTCCAAGCCTCCTGCCCACGCTCCACTCAACGGCCTCCCTCAGGGCCTTGAAGCCCATCCTGCCCTTCGTGGGCCTGCACATGCCCTTCCTTACGGCCTCTATTATCTGCTCGGCCGTGCAGCCCTCCGCGAAGACTACGGTGGGCGCCTCCCCGAGCTCAGATATCACGTGGGCGTCGCTGCCGCTCGTCATGGGGAGGCCCTTCGACCTGGCAAACCTCTCCGCGAGCCAGTTAAGGGGGGGCAGCCCCCTGGCGTTCCACACCTCCACGGCGTCGAACTCCTCATAATGAGAGAACAGGTACCTGCCGACCCCCTTCCTGCCGGGCTGGAACGGGTGGGCGGCTATCATTATGCACCCCCTCTCGAGGCTCCACTTTCTCAGCTCAGGCGGCTCTATCCCCTTGGGCGGGTCCTCGTCAGGCAGCGAGGGGCAGAGGACCAGGACGTCGCCCCTCGAAGTCCTCACCTCGTTGGCAGGTATAACCGTTATGTCGAGGTCCAGCTCCCTGGCCGAGGCCTGGGCTAGGGCCGAGCCCCTAAATGTGTTGTGGTCCGAGAGCGCTATGGCGCTCAGCCCCAGCTGGGCGGCCCTTATTACGACCTCCTCAGGCGTCGGCTTGCCGTCGCTGACCCTGCTGTGGGAGTGAAGCTCAGCCCTGCAGGCCAAAAAGGCCCACCAGCGCTGAAGGGCTCCATCTGAATTAATAATCGTTAGGTTCTGACGTGTAAGTGTGATGAGCTCGGCATTGCTGAGCGCCCGCGATGAGGAGGGTCTTGAGTGCTGACCTTCACCTGCTGGGCCCCTGCCCTCCCCTAACGTACTCCTCTATGTAGCTAGCGACTCCGCTCATCATGTTGAGGACCTCGGCGGCCTCAGCCTCCGTCAGCCTGTGCCTCTGGGCCACCCTTGTTATGTTAACTCCCTCGTCGCTGAATATGGGCGGAGGGCACTCAGCCCACCTGGGTATTATGTGCACGTGGAAGTGGAACACCACCTGCCCTGCCTGACCGCCGCTGTTAGTGACTATGTTAACGCCAGGCGCCTTGAGCTCCCTCTTGAGGTACTTCGCTATGGCCGCCGCCACGAGGAACGCCCTTGACACCACGTCCGGCCTCACGTCCTCGACTGCAGCGAAGTGCTCCTTTGAGATTACCAGCATGTGGCCCCTACATATGGGGGACCTGTCCAGTATGACCATAACTTTGTCGTCTCTATAGACAACGTACGCCTTGGACTCGCCCCTGACCATCTTGCAGAACGCGTCGTCCTCAGGCACAGGCCTACACCCACCTGAGCCTTATTAACGCGGAATAAACTCCTTTGACACGGGTAGCTTTGAGCAAGAGGAGAAGCGTGATAAGGCAGGTTATAAACAGGGCCCTGATGAGCGGCAGGCCTCAGGATTACATCATAATCTACGTTGACAGGGACCCCCAGGCCGGCCAGAGGCTTGTGGAGCTCAACGCCTCGAGGATAGCCGCCGTGAGCGAGTGGGCCCTCACGCTTGACGACGGCGACACAGTTATACCGCTGCACAGGGTAGTTGAGGTGAGGGGGCCTAACGGGGAGACCTGGAGGAGAGGGCTGAAGTCTTGAGCTACATAAAGGGTCCCTCGTACACCATAAGGGTTGTTGAGGGCCTCGCGACGCCCAAGGTAAACGGCAGGGAGGTGACCGTCGGGGCAGAGCTGCTTAAGCTTGACGCTAGCCTGGGGGTCATGGGGGAGTCCCTGGCCTCCCTGCTTCTCCCGGCAGTCAACTACAGCAGCGACCTTGCCAGCATAGTTAAGTCCTATAGGACGAGGGTAGTGGTGGAGGAGGCCTCGGAGGCCATAACTAGGCTTGGGCCCCTGGCCGGCCTGGCCAAGGTGCCTCCCTACTTCTTCCCAATAGCCAGGATGTCGAAGCTCTCGTGGCTGTACTCGTGCATATTCAACGAGTCCACCCACAACGTTGACCTGTTGGAAGAGATCTACAGCGACTACGCTAAGCTCGTGGGCGACCTGACGCCTGAGGGCTACGTCAAGCTCAGCGAGTCCAAGGTAAAGGGCTCCGTGGCCTCACTGATATCTGGCATTGTAAAGAGCGTGGCAGCGGGCATAAGCGTGGCCGGCGCCTACATGTCCTTCTTCATGAAGTCCTCCGAGTGCCCTCCCAACGTCCTCCTCGAGGACCCTTATAGGACCGTGGTGATCCCCGAGGGCGTCCTGTTCAGCTCGTGTAGGTGGGCCCCTCACCCGGTTGAGCTGGAGTTGGAGAGGGCCACGTGCAGGAGGTCGTCGCTGCTCTACTCCTCGCTCCTCTGCGAGGACGGCAACTCAAGGGTCGTCATTAAGGACTACGGCTATGGCACCTTTAAGTGGCTCTTCGCCGGGGTTATGTCAATAACGGCGTACCCCTTCATCCAGACGCCCTCCGGCAGGGCCTCAAACGAGTACCGCAGGCTGCTGGAGCTCAGGCAGTACGTCAGGACGCCCAGGGTTCTGGCCCTATGCATAAACCCCATGGAGGCCTCCATGGTGAGGGATTATGTGGACGGCAGCGACGTGCTGAGGAGCAGGGAAACGGCCCACTGGCAGGAGGCCGGCAAGGTTCTTGCCACCGTCCATAGGTCTGGATACGCGCTCGGCGACCCAAACCCGAGCAACGTGGTGATTGGCAGGGACGGGGCGTGGCTCATAGACGTTGAGCAGGCGGGCAAGTTCACGCCCCAGAGGGGGGCCTGGGACCTGGCGGTGTTCTTCTACTACTCAAGGTTCTTCGGCGCCCCCCTGGACCTGGTTAAGGAGTCCCTCAGGAGCTACGCCAGCAGCCTTGAGCCGTCCCTGTGGAAGAAGGTGAGGGGCCAGCTCTTCAGCGCAAGGCTGGCGCCGTTCCTGGCCAGTTTGCCGTTGCTCTTCTTTGAGCTGAGGTCAGCAGTCGAGTCCATTAAGCCCTGACGGCCTCGTTAACGGCCGAGCTCGGGAGGGCAACGGACCTCATGTAAGGCAGCAGCCTCCTGAGCACCTCCCTGTCGGGCCTCTCAAGGAAGCTGTAGCTCTTGATGGACTCGCTGACGAGCTCATACGGCATCCCGACCAGGTTGGCGTAGGCCTGTAGGTCGGCCTCCCTCACCTCGGAGACCGCCCCCTCCATAGTCTTGGCTATCCTGTCGTACTCGCCCTCAAGCGAGCTGTTGGCCCCCAGGAGGCAGCAGGTCTCTAGGTCGCAGTGCTCCACCTTAAGTCCCCTCCTCTCAGCAATAGATAGGTAGGGCTCCCAGATGACGGCCTCCCTCACCTGGCCCCTGAGCACCATGTTAAGTATGCTGTCGCCGCCGTTAGCGTAAACCCTCGGGGGCTCAAGCCTGTTGACCTCGGCGCAGAGCTCCATGGAGGACATCCTTGACGTCGCGTGGCCGAGCTCCCCCCTGCCCGTGACTATCCCTGCCCCTCCTTGGCTCCCCCCGCCGACTATATGAACGGAGCCGGCCGTGAGCCTGTTGAGGGTTATCAGAGTTATGGCGGGGGCCATAGCTAGCTGTATCCTGCCCGCCGCCAAGTCCATGGCCTCCTGGAGCGCGTCATCGTAAACTTTTACTGTGACCGAGCCGTACCTGTCCGAGAGCCTCTTAACGAGCCTCATTATGTACGGGTACTCGCTCGCCCTCACTATGCCTATTACAGCGGGCGCCTCGGCCCTCGAGCCCCCGGGGCTTATTATTATCACCCCTCCCTCGTCCCTGACCCTTATCAGCCCGAGGGACTCGAGCTTCCTGACCCTCTTGAGCACCATGCTCTTGCTCCAGCCCAGCGTCCTTGAGAGCTCCGAGAGCGTCAGCGGCCCATAGTCGGCTATCGCCTTCATGACGTCAGTGTCCACCTGGTCCAGCAAGGCACTCCCTAAAGCGCACAGCTGTTCTCCAACTCTTAAATAACTTAATAACCTCCTAATATAACGCGGCTTAGGCTTAATACTTCAGCTGAGGCGTGGGAGGAAGGAGAGCTCATGAGCAGCGAGGAGAGGATAGACCCCTGGGGAAGGCCTGACATAAAGGACTACAGGAGGCTGTACGAGGTCTTCGGCATAAGGCCCTTCTCCGAGATACTTGAGAAGCTTAAGTCCATGGGGGTGGAGCCCAGCGCCTTCATGAGGAGGGGGATAATATTCGGACACAGGGACATGGACGTCGTGCTCAACGCCTGGGCCTCGGGCGAGCCGGTGGCCGTGGTGACGGGCTTCATGCCGAGCGGGCAGTTCCACTTCGGCCACATGCTCACCGGCCTTCAGCTCGCGTTCTACCAGAGGCTCGGCTTCAAGGTGTTCGTCTGCATGGCTGACGCCGAGGCCTACGCCGTGAGGAGGGTGAGCAGGGAGGAGGCCATTAAGAGCGCCCTGGAGGAGTTCATACCTAACCTCCTCGCCCTGGGCCTTGACCCGCAGAGGACCGAGTTCTACTTCCAGACAGGCAGGGAGGGGCCCTACCATGAGCTTATCCAGCTCTTCAGCGCTAAGGTGACGTTTAACGAGATGGAGGCCATATACGGCGACCTGAGCCCAGCCAAGGTGATGAGCGCCCTCACCCAGGCGGCGGACATCCTTCACCCCATGCTGAAGGAGTACGGCGGCTACAAGTACGTCGTAGTTCCGGTGGGCGCTGACCAGGACCCCCACATAAGGCTCACCAGGGACATAGCCGCCAGGATGAGGGGCGAGATAGAGCTCACGCCGCCAGCGGCGACCTACCACAAGCTGATAAGGGGCCTCGACGGGGGCAAGATGAGCAAGAGCAGGCCTGAGGCCACGATTTTCCTGACCGAGCCCATAGAGGAGGCCGTGAGGAAGTTCAAGGCGTCCCTCACAGGGGGACGCAACACGGCCGAGGAGCAGAGGAGGCTTGGCGGGGAGCCCGACAAGTGCCCTGTCTTTGACCAGTACCTCTACTACCTTGTCCCTGACGACTCGGAGCTTTCCTCAATAGAGGCCAGGTGCAGGGGAGGGACCCTGCTCTGCGGCCAGTGCAAGGCCATGGGCGCCGAGAAGCTGGCCAAGTTCCTTGAGGCCCACCAGCGCTCCCTCGAGGCCTACAGGGACAAGGCGCAGTCCCTCGTTGAACTTCCAAAGTATTAATTAGGATTTACCTTTTCCCGCCTGTTGGGCTGCGCTCTCCGGCATTGAGAAGTAGGACTCCAGGGAGAGGCTCGGGAGGAACCTGACCCCGCACCCCGCTGCTAACAGCTTGCCGTGGAGCTCTGATATCCTTTGGGAGGGCCCTGAGAGCATCAGCACCTCAAAGCACCTGCCGTTCCTGTGCGCGTGTATGTAGGTCTCAGCTATGTCCGAGTACTGCTCTATTATGTCTTCGCTTCCCCTGCTCTCAGGGCACAGCGCTACCATGACCCCATCGCAGTCGTGTGGAACTAAGTAATGTATGTAGTCGCTCAGCATGTTCCTGAGCGCCTGCTCCACAAGCTCGCTCCTGCTCACGTTAACCTTCGCTGCCAAGAGGTCCAGCTCCCTGCTCAGGTCATCAGGAAGGCTTACCCCAAACCTCACCTTATTGCCCATGGCCGCCACCTGAGCACCTCTTCACAAAGTCGCTGAGCTTCTCGACGGCCTCGTCGCTCATAGCGTGCTCAAGCATGCACGCCAGCCTCTCGGACTCCGCCTCGCTTACGCCCATGACAATCAGGGCGGACCTTATCTGCATCTCCTTCCTCACTATGGGCTCCGCCACCGAGGCCCCGCTCTCCGTCAGCTTCACACCCCTGTACGGTATGTAGTCAATGTAGCCGAGGGCCGCGAGCTTCCTGAAGGCCTCCGTGACGCTGGCAGGGGTCATCCCTAGGTCTGCCGCGACGTCCGTGGTGCGAACCCACGAGTTGAGGCCTCCGCGCTTGTAAATGGCTGTCAGGTACTCCTGCAGGCTGGGTGATATGGGCCTGCTGCCGGTGTACGTCACGAGCACCCTTAGCTTTAGCTTGCCAGAAGGGTAAAAAGAGTTAGTAGGTAACCCTTGAGGGACGCAGGCCACCAGGTAGGCGTCAGTAATACAGTTCAGATGCTGCAAGGCTTGTAGAGCTCCTTGTTGAGTTCCGTGAACCCGAGCCTCGTGTAGAAGCTGTCGGCTATTGAGTTGCCAGCCGGATAAATGGCCGTCACTATCCCCGCCCCCCTCTTCCGCGCCTCCTCGAACGTTTTGTCTATCAGCATCTTGCCAAGCCTCTTCCTCCTGTACTGGGGCCTGATGTAAAAGTCCGTTATCTGGGCCTTAAGCCTTGGCTCGTAGAAGAGCCTGTCCTCTATAACAAACCTTATGATCCCCGCTATCACCTTGTTCGACGTGTCCTCAGCCACGAGCACCACGGTGTTCTCATCCTTAAGCGACCTTACAAGGTACTCCTTGACCACGTCATATATGTTGGAGACTACCTTGAAGTGCGGGTCCAGCTCCTCGTTGAGCCCCTTTAGCCTTACCACGAGCTCGGTGACCTGATCTATGTCGGCCTCCGTCATGTTCCTTATCACTATGTTCTCTATCGACATGCTCACACCTCCTTCACGTACCTGACCAGGTACGGCCTGAACCCCATCTTAGCGTAGAGGTCCTCGGCTATTTTATTTCCAGCTGGGAACTCGACAGTCACTAGCGACGCCCCCTGCTTCCTGGCCTCGTCCCTGGCCCTGTTCACCAGGAGGGTCGCCACGCCCTGCCTCCTCTGCTCCGGCTTGATGTAGAGCTCCTTGATCACCAGCTGCCTCCCATTTATCAGCAGGTCGTTCTCCTCAACGTAGGCCACGAGGTACCCTATGACCTCGAGGCCCTGGACGGCCACCAGGACAAGAGACTCCTGGTCCTCAACAAGCTTACTGGCACGGTCATTGGCCAGCTCCCTGAGGTTATTTACTGCCGCCCAGCTGGGGTCGAACTCAGCGTTGAACGAGTAGAACCTGTAGATGAGCTCCGAGAGCTGCTTTACGTCCTCCTTGATCGCCCTCCTTATGTTTATGCCCGTCTCCGCGTACAAGCGGCTCACCCCTGATAGTCAACGGGAGGCTTAGGTATAATGCCGTTGCCCCAAAGCAGCTGGATCTTCTGCCTCACGGCCCCTATTATCTCAGTGGCCCTCTCCAGCTCCTCCCTGTAGGTCGTGGTCCTCCTGGCCACACCCTCCTCAACTGCCTTAACTGCCACCGCCGCCGCCACCCTCGGGTACACCTCCCACTCCTCCATGGTTGGAAGTATCCTGTCCTCCCCTATGCCCCTCTCCTCGGCGAACTTCGCC
>NZ_JBMFJI010000008.1:0-72489 GCF_049973875.1 Acidilobus sp. | reverse complement strand
ATTTCATCTAACGCTAGGAATTGCAGCACTTTCTCCATTACTTCTTTAGGTATTTCCCTAAGCCCTTTCTTATACCTCCAACCAGTAGCTTTTGAATTTCTAACTGTTCATAAATTATCCCTTTTCTTCAGTTACATATGCAAATAATCGGATTTTTACTCATTGGTGAGTTTATCTATATCCAGTATTGGCATAATATTAGTTTCCAGTGTGTTTAAGATGGTTTCCGATTTTTCCTAGATGGTTTCCGACCTCGGCCATAACCTCTCATCTGACCTTTCAATTTAAGGAAAAATTAGTGCCGCGGCCGGGATTTGAACCCGGGTCACGGGCTCGAAAGGCCCGCATACTGGGCCGGACTATACTACCGCGGCACCTGGCTCAGGTTTAGTCGCAGGGAAAATTAAGCTTTGAACTCGCTCAGGACCTCCGTAACCGCCCTCCTTATGACGTCCCTGCTGCTCCCTATCTGGAGGGACCAGCCCCAGCTTACGGCTTTCTCTATGGACAGCTGCATTATCTTTACGTCGCCCTTCCACCCTCTTCCTCCGTCGACCCCTCCGGTGGTGTATATCTGTGGGCTTAGGCCCATGGTCTCAGCCACTATCTTAGCTATCTCAAGCACTGATATCCTGTCCGGGGTACCTATGTTAAAGGCCTCATACCTTACCCCCTTCTCCAGGACCTTCATGAAGAGCTGGTACATGGCCCTCACAGTGTCGCTGACGTGCACGTAGCTCTTGCTCTGACTGCCGTCGCCCAGGACCTCGAGCCGCGTTGGATCCTTCCTGAGCTTGTTTATGAAGTCATATATGACGCCATGAGTAGACCTTGGGCCCACGACGTTAGCCAGCCTGTAGGACACTGCCGTCCAGTCGAAGGTAAATGCGTAGCCACTTATTAGCCCCTCCGAGGCCAGCTTGGAGCCTCCGTACACGCTTATCGGGTAACAGGGGCCGTAGTCCTCAGGTGTAGGTATGACGCTGGCCTCCCCGTATACCGTGGAGGACGAGGCGAACGCTATGGCCTTCACGCCGTTAGCCCTCATGCCCTCAAGCACGTTATAGGTCATTTGGACGTTCTGAAGATATATGGACTCAGGGCTCTGCGACCCTATTCTAACCTCCGGGTTCGCCGCCAGGTGCACCACGGCGTCAGCGCCCTTGGTGACCTCCTTGGCCACCTCAGGGCTCGTCAGGTCGGCCCTAATGAACCTGAGGTGGGGGTTTCCCATCACGTCCTTGAGGAACTCGAGCCTGCCAGTGCTCAGGTTATCAACGACTGTGACGTCATGGCCCTCTTCTACCAGCAGCTCTACCAAGTGGGAGCCTATGAAGCCCGCACCTCCAGTTACCAGGAACTTCACGCGCGCTGCGCCCCCTACGCAAGTTCACCCGCAGACTTTACGGTCAGCCCTGCGCGGGCTCTTCATCCTGATGTCAGCCCTTTCGAGCCTCTTCACGCCACGGTATAGCTGGCGCACTATAATAATAAATTGTTGTGTTCAAAAGCTAGGCTGCAAGATGATGGCGGCCAGAATGGTATCAGCTGCGGTGTCAACTACCTAAAGGCTCCACGTTGAAGATAAGAGCCTTTCCCAAACTTAGCGCGTTGGGGGCCGTGAGGAGACTATTTATCTGATGAAAAATGATGAAGGTCTGGAGCTCCGAGCCCTCTCAGGAGGCGCTCTTTCCCTTAGCCTTTAGATAATCAACAGCTGTGTTGGCTATGATCCTTATGCCCTCCCTCAGCTTGTCAGGCGGCAGGTAGCTGAAGTTTATCCTCATCGCGTTTGCGCCGCTGCCGTCACTGAAGAAGCTTCTGCCTGGCACGTATGCGACGCCCCTGTCTATGGCCATCTGTAACATGTCTGAGGTGTCAACGCCCTCTGGCAGGTATATGAAGGCGAAGAGCCCTCCCCTTGGCCTGAACCAGTGGCTGCCCTCTGGCATGTACTCCTCAAGGGCCTCTATCATTACGTCTCTCTTCTCCCTGTAGGACTTCCTGGCCTTCTCTATCGTCCTGTCAACCACGCCCTCCTTTATTGCGTAGAGCGCTATGTACTGGGAAAGGGTGGATGAGTGAAGGTCTACCATCTGTTTCGCTAGCTCGACTGCCCTGATAAGCTGCCTGTCGGCTATCATGTACCCAAGCCTCAGCCCTGGAGCCAGGATTTTGCTGAAGGTACCAAGATATATCACGCGGCCCTCGTCATCCATGGTCTTCAGGTGCGTGAAACTCACGTTGTCATCAAACACAAAGAAGCTGTATGGGTCGTCCTCTATTACTAGCAGGTCATACTTGCTGGCGATCTCCATCAGCTCCTTTCTCCTGTCGTCGCTCATTATGACGCCTGTTGGGTTGTGACATGTTGCTACTGTGTATATCATCTTGACGTTAATGCCCCTCTCCTTAGCCTTCTTGATGCTGTCCTCCAGCAGGTCAGTCCGCATGCCGTTCTCGTCCAGCGGTATGGATATGAAGTTGGCCCCGTAGTATCTGAACACGTTGAGCGCTGCCAGGTAAGTGGGACTCTCAACTATGATGCCGTCGCCTGGGTTTATCAGCGTCATCGCAAGCAGGTATATTGCCTCCTGGCTTCCCGTCGTCACGGCGACCCTGTCGTTGTCAGTAACTTTGACCCCCTTGCCCCTTACGAAGTCTGTAATGGCCTCCCTGAACGGCATAACGCCCAGAGTTGGTGAGTATTGAAGGGCGCTGTCCCCGAGCTCCTCTATGACCCTTGACGCTATGGCGGCGAGCTCTTCCTTCGGAAAGACCTCAGGGCCTGGCAGCCCTCCGGCAAGGCTCAGAACTTTCTTGTTCTCGGTCAGCGCCAGAATTTCTCTTACCTCAGACGGCCTCAGGGACTTCACTCCGCTTGAGAATTTACTTGCCACATCAATCAAACTGCTCGGCCTATTTGTTAAAAGGTATCAGAAGCTTTAAAGCACTACGTATTTTACGTTTGGAGCTTTATAAAACCGATTAGGTACACATGGTGGGATACACAGCTTAACCAGTTGCGGCAGAAGCGAAGCATTAATAGCGGCCCACCCTATGGCTAACTGGCGGGCCGCCGTAGCTCAGCCGGTAGAGCGCCGGCCTCGTATGGGCTCTGGCCAAGGCCGAGGTCGAGAGAGCCGGTGGTCGCGGGTTCAAGTCCCGCCGGCGGCTCCACGCCTGGGGTGTAGTTAATGGTAAGGCTGCTTTACCAGGAGGACTCATACATAAGGGAGTTCGAGGCCACGGTGACCAGGGTTGATCAAAATAAAATATATCTGGACGCTACGGCCTTCCATCCAGGTCCTTCCGGTGGCCTTGACGCCGACACGGGCCTACTGGTGCTGCCCTCAGGCTCAACAGTAAAGGTAGTGAACGTGATTGAAGACGGTGATGATGTAGCTCACATAACAGAGGTTCCAGTTCAGCTGTCCCCTGGGGATAAAGTAAGAGGGATTCTGGACTGGGAGAGAAGGTATTCCATGATGAGGCTCCACACGGCAAGCCACGTCCTGGCCGCGGTGCTCTATAATAAATATGGAGCTAAGATAACCGGGGGGCACATCAAGCCTGATGAAGCGCAGGACGACTTTGACCTGAGCGGCGTGGAGAACTGGAGACAGGCAATACTAAGCGCTGTAGACGAGGCAAACAATGTGCTCAGCAGGTGCATTGACGTTAAGGTTTACTGGCTTGAGCGCGACAGAGCACTTCAAATTCCCGGCATAGTAAAGCTTGCCGGAAGGCTGCCCCCAGCCGTTGATAAGCTTAGAGTAGTTGAGATACCGGGAGTTGACATACAGGCCGACGGAGCCCCACACGTCAAGAACACCTGCGAAGTGGGTCGCATAGAGGTCGTTAGCGTGGAGAACAGGGGCAAGACTAGAAAGAGGGTCTACTACCGACTCTCGCAGGTGCCCGCTGGTGCTAGAACTGCCTAGTGCAGATTCGCTGGTCAAGGAGTGCAGCAGCTTAAAGCGCTGGATCCTTGACACTGACGGTATACCCACGTCGCTGAAGCTAGCAATAAACGACCAGGAGGCATTTAAGGATGAGCTGCCCAGGCTAGCCGCGATCTCCCAGCGCCTTATAGATGTTCTTATAAACAAGTACAGGGCTGAAGTCGAGATACCCAGGAACGTAGATCCTGTGTCGGAGTTCAGGGTAACAGCGTGGCCTGACCTAGTTAACGAGGAGCTGGGCCTCGTGGGCCTCGTGCTCTACTCCTGGTTTCCATTTTCCATCTACAGGGGTGACAACAAGGCTGAGTATGAGCCCATAGAGCTGGTGTTCGCCAGAAACAACGAGAACGACTATAAGCTGCTCTTTGCCTACGCAAGGGTTCACTACGACCTGTGCGAGTATAACCTGGCAGGCTTAAGTAAAGTTACCATACACTTCCTGTACCACGGGCACACCCCATTCATTGATGGGCTCGGCTATATCAGACTTAAGTGCCCTAAGGTCAAGAGCAGCACAAGGCACATGGGAAGGAAGTACTGGGACCGAATATGGCTAGGCGCTGCACTGGTCTTTGAAAAGATGGTTAAAGGGGCAAGGGTACCCCTGAGCCTGCTTCTTAAGCTCGGTACCCTAACTATAATGCAGTGTCCAAACCGCTCAACCGCTAATCCCTTTAGGTCCCCTATAACTATCAGGATTTAATCCACGCAACCCCCTGGATTATAAATGGGTTTAAGCTTGCCTCCAAGAGCTTTAGTGGCGCCTCGTTCGATAAAGAGGGCCTGGATCCTGACGTTTGAGCTATCACCACTGGTCAAGGTCGGCGGCCTTGGGGAGGCCGTCTTCAAGTATGCTAAGTATTTGAGCAAGAAGGGTGTAGAGGTAACGGTCCTCATGCCCTCTCACGGGAGGCACCTAGACCTCGGCATTAGAACCAAGTACAACTTAAGGCCATTGGACTTTGCAGTATGCGGGAGCAGGAAGGGGGTTGACGGCAACAGCTATAACTATTGCCTTGGCGCTGAGGAGGCCCTCATGGAGGGCTTCAGGGTAGTTATGTTTAAAGGGCTTGACTACTCAACTGGCGTGATATTTGACTCGTGGAACCCCTATGCATACGTCGAGGAGAAGGCGGCCCTCCTGGCCAGGGCCGTGAAGGCCTTCTCGTGGATTGAGGTTCAGCCCGACATCATACATGTTAACGATTGGCACACCGTGCTGGCAGGAATATCATTGCGCGACGAACTTGAGAAGAGAGGCTACGCTGTGCCCGTACTTTATACTATACACCTCAGCGGCTCCCCAAGCTTTCCATGGCACTACGCCTCGCCAGAGTGGTCAGGGCTCGACGACGAGCCGCACCTGGTGTGGAGGGTGTACAGGCACGAGCCTGCCAGCAATAGGGCCGTGTGGGACTCTGTAGGTGGTAACGTAGAGGCCTTTGGGGTCATAGAGGCTGACGCCGTACAGACCGTAAGCCACAGCTACCTAAATGAGGAGCTCAAGAGGAAGTACGGCGACTGGATAGGGGGCAAATCGTGTGTCGCGTATAACAGCACAGAATGGAATGTTGAGGAGGTCGATAGGTGGATAGAGAGCAACTATGGCAACGTTGACCATCAAGTTCTCTTCGAACTGATAGACAAGTATGTGAGGCCTGGCTCGTGGCTTGATAAAATAGACGAGAGCCTGGCGGTCTTCATAGTTGCGGGCAGGCTGACTTCCCAGAAAGGCATAGACATAGCAATAAGGGCCCTGGATTACGCCCCCTCCGCCTCGCTGGTAGTATTAGGGGTGCCCGTGGGTGATTATGGCTATGAACAGTACATCAAGAGGTTGGCTGAGGAGCGCAGGGGAAGGGTGCTCATATCATCGAATAGGGTGCCAGATTACGCATATAAAGCAATAATAAGGCTTGCAGCGGCCACCCTAGTGCCCTCGCGCTGGGAACCCTTCGGGCTAGTGGCCGTAGAGTCCCTAGCTGTAGGGACCCCGGTCATAGCGTCAGCGGTGGGGGGACTCAAGGAGATAGTTGTTGACCTAAGATCTGGCAGGGGCGACGGGCTGCTGACCAAGCCTGAGGACCCGTACGAGCTGGGCCTGGCGATGGAATCGCTGTCCCACATTATGTGGGATCATGATTTGGATCGCGTGCCCATAGAGCAGCTCAGGTCCATGGCAAAGAGGAACCCCACGCTTGAAAATGACATCAGGGAGTTCGCCATAAGCGACGTAGACAAGAGGTTCCGGCCCGAGTCCACAGCGGAGCAGCTGCTGCAGTGTTATGAAAAGGCCAGGCAGATGGCCTACTACAGGGCGATATCATCATGACTTCCCGCATAGCGCTGTTCTTCGAGCTGCACCAGCCGCTTCGACTTAAGAGGCTATCATTTTACAGCCCGAGCAACCTACCTACAAGCTTTAGCGATGCCATAGACGCCGCGGGCAACTCAGAAATATTATCGCGAGTTGTCTCAAGGACTTACTTGGCCGCGACCAAGATTCTGTATGAAGCCTCGCAAAAAGTAAGGGACTTCAAGATGACCATGAGTATAAGCGGCGTTCTGCTAGAACAGCTCAAGAAGGAGCACGAAGAGGTTATAGATCTCCTCAGAAAGCTTGTCGACAAAGGCCTACTTGAGCTCGCCGCCCAGACCTATTACCATTCCCTTGCATGGTTTGTCGATAAAGCAGAGTTCGAAGACCAAGTCAAGGCCCAAGTCGAGCTCGTCAGGGAGACCTTTGGCGTAAACCCGTCAATAGCTGAAAACACGGAGTTCATATATAATAATGACATAGGCTGCGAGTTTCAAAGGCTTGGATTTAAGGGCGTCATCACTGAAGGGGTCGACTGGCTGCTCGGATGGAGATCGCCCAACTATGTCTATAAGAACCCACTCTGTGACGTAAAGCTTCTGCTTAGAAATTATAGGCTGAGCGACGACATAGGATTTAGGTTCAGCGATAGGCGGTGGAGCGAGTACCCATTGACCGCGGATAAGTACGCCTCGTGGGTTGCTAGCACACCAGGTGACCTAGTGGTTATAGCCCTTGATTATGAGACCTTTGGGGAGCATCACTGGCCTGAGAGCGGCATCCACGAATTTCTAAGGTGGCTTCCCGTGGAGCTTTCAAAGCGTGGCGTCACGTTCCTTAGGGCCTCAGAGGCGTTAAACCTAGAGCCAAGGGATTACCTCGATGTGCCCCCTTGGTCTACCATAAGCTGGGCCGATGAAAGGGATCTGAGCGCATGGCTAGGAAATGGCATGCAGAGGAAGGCTTTTGACGTGTTAAGGAGGTACTATTACTTTGCTCGTGCCCTGGGCGGCAGTTACCTGCGCTCATGGAGGCTCCTCTCAGTTAGCGACAACCTTTACTATATGGCAACGAAGCCTGGAGGGGAGGGGGAGGTCCATAGCTACTTCAGCTACCTTGGAGATCCCTACGACTCTTTCCTGACCTACAGTTACGCGCTCGAGCTTCTGGGGCTCATGATAAGGAATGGACTCAAGGAGAACCCATGCACGGCGATTAAGGTAAGGCTGCCTGATGACCTCTGCCTCAGGTTTTACAATTCTAGTGGTGCCGAGGTGGCCAAGGCGTGCAGCATCCCAGAGATGGCCTCAGCCCTTAAAACGCTGCCTGAGGAAGTAGTAAGTAAAGCGGTAAGCATGAGCTACCTGGATAGATGGTCTCAGGAAGTCTTTGGCCTAAACCTAGACACTGCTTTAGGCCTTATCAGAAGATGCTGACCCTACTACCATGATATTAAAGCGCCCTTTGTTGTTTCATAAAATGAAACGTGACGAACCCTTATAAGTACTAAAAGGCTAGGAAATAGTTGGTGGGCAGGATAACAGAGGTAAAGAAAGCCGCTATACCAATCGGGGGCCTGGGGACAAGACTTTATCCATTTACGGTCGATACCTCGAAGCCTATGGTTAGGTTCCTTAACAGGTTCGTAATAGACTTCATACTCGACGAGCTCGCGCTTCAGGGCGTCGGAGAAGTATTCCTTGGAGTTAGTGGCTTTTATAACTACAGGGACGTCTATGACCACCTTGGGGAGAGGTTCTCCGTAAGGTCCCCAGACGGTAAGAGACTGGTGCTTAAGCTCAGGTATCAGCCTAACGTAACAAGCATAGGCAACGCGCACTCAATTTCAATACTGGCGGACTACTATGATATAAACGATGACGTGTTAGTTGTCCAAGGGGACACTGTGGTGAGCCTTAACGTCGGCGATCTAGCTAAGTTCCATGAGTCCAATGGGGCTTTTATGACCATAGCCCTCAAGAGGGTTGATGACAGGGAGTCGCTGAGACAGCTGGGGCTAGCAAAGTTAAAGGACGACTGGTCAATAGAGTCCTTCGTTGAGAAGCCCGCAGATCCTGAGAAGGCGCCGTCAAATTTAGCTAACACGGGCATATACCTTTTGTCTCACGACATGGTCAAGTTTCTTAGATCTGACGAGTTCGCTTCACTTGTGAAACAGGGCAGGGGGGACTTTGGGAGAGATATAATACCTTATCTTATAGCTAAGGGCTATAAAGTTATAGGATACCCCCTAAACGGCTACTGGTTTGACATAGGCACCATAGAGAACTTCGTGAAGGCCTCGTTCTACCTTCTCGAGTCGCTGCCACCAGAGAGGCTTGGCGTGGCCACAGTTTATCATGACACTATATACATGATGGGCTTCAGTTCAAGATCTAAGAAGGATCACCTAGACCTGGTGGAGAGGTCGGCCCAGAAGAGGATAGACCTTAGCGGTCGCGTACTTATAGGAAGGCACGTGACAGTGGAGGACGAGGCCTCTATTACAGACTCCATTATAGATAATTACGTTATAGTTAAGTCCGGCGCCAGAGTAACTAAGTCCATAGTCATGGATAGGAGCATAATAGGCGACAACTCTACGGTGGAATCTAGCATAGTGGGAAGGCATGTAGCCATAGGAAGCAACGTAAAGATTATCAACAGCTATATAGGTAACGATGTAATAATAGGCGACAATGCAGTGATAATAGACTCGCAGATATGGCCTCACAGGTCGATAGAGTCCAACGCAGAGATCAGCAATAGAAGGGGGCCGCCTTCATAACGCCCTCTCTGGCTTAGCTCTTAGCCTGCGATGTCCTGTCCTCCTGCCCCGTCTCAACCCTATTTAGCTTTATGAACTCCGCGGCGCCGCTCTGCTCTAAAATGCCTGCCGCCTTGGAAGCTGCCTCCTCTAACGTGTCAGCAGCTACATTTACAATTAAATTTGTGCCTTTTACTTTTAGCCTGTACCTATGTTCTCCTTCTAGAAAATACTCCTCTACAAGCTCGAACTCGTATTTCGGCAACGTTTTCTCACCTTTAATAGATAAACCTCTGGCGCTATTAACTCTTGGTGTTTGGGTTGTCAGAGGCGCCGCTGATAAGGGTTGAGCCCCCTGGCCCTGTGGCCAGGAGCATCATAGAGAGGGACTCTAAAGTCCTCGTACAGTCGTACGTTAGGTGGGTTCCACTGGTCGTTAAGGAGGGCCACGGCGCTGTAGTTGAAGATGTCGACGGAAATAAGTACATAGACCTTAACGCCGGCATTGCTGTCATGAATGTGGGCCACAGTCATCCAAAGGTGGTTCAGGCTATAAAGGAGCAGGCCGAGAAGCTTCAGCACTACTCGCTCACAGACTTTTATTACGAGAGCGCAGTAACTGCCGCTGAGAAGCTGTTAACTGTATCGCCTGTGAACAATGGAAGGGTGTTCTTCACCAACAGCGGCACAGAGAGCATAGAGGGCTCACTAAAGTTCGCCAGGTACTTCTTCGGGGGCTCAAGGCAGTACTTCATAGCATTCCTCGGCGCCTTCCATGGAAGGACCATGGGCTCTCTCTCGCTCACTGCGAGCAAGGCCCACTACAGGAAGGGCTTCGGCCCGCTGATGCCTGGAGTCATACATGTGCCCTACCCATATCCATACCGCTGCGTCTTCAGAACGGATGACCCCAAGGAGTGTGGCGAGGCGGTCCTTGGCTACATAGAGGACTGGATATTCGCAAAGCTCGTGGACCCCACAGAGGTCGCCGGAATAGTCGTTGAGCCCATACAGGGAGAGGGAGGCTACATAGTGCCCCCTGACAACTTCCTCCCAGGGCTCAGGAGAATAGCTGACAAGTATGGAATACTCCTTATAGATGATGAGGTCCAGGCAGGCATGGGAAGAAGCGGCAAGTGGTTCGCAATAGAGCACTGGGGCGTCAAGCCAGACATAATGGCCCTAGCCAAGGCTGTAGGCGGAGGCCTGCCGCTAGGAGCGGTGGTGGCCCGCGGTGACGTGGCGGCGGCCCTCACTAAGGGAAGCCATGCAAACACTTTCGGAGGTAACCCCATTGCCACAGCTGCCATGAGCACAGTAATTGACGTGATTAAAGAGGAGAACCTGCTGGACCACGCTACAAAGGTTGGCAACGAAGTTATCAAGTACTTCAACGACCTCAAGGACGAGCTAGAGATAATCGGGGATGTCAGAGGCAAAGGACTCATGATAGGCGTGGAGCTGGTCAGGAACAGGCGCACCAAGGAGCCTGCCACCAAGGAGCTCGCTAACGTTATAGAGAAATCGTTCAAGCGCGGCGTGGTAGTAATAGGTGCCGGCCTGTCAACCATAAGGATAGCCCCGCCGCTAGTCATAAGCGATGAGCTTATGATGAGGGCGGTGGAGATCATAGCGGACGTGCTGAGGGAGGAGAACAGGAACCTCGCCGCGTAGCCTTCTTAACCTTCACGTCTCACCCTTTTCTAGGATGTAGTTTGGCGGAGGAGGAACTTAAGAGATCTATACTTTCGGTGCTTGGCGACAAAGGCTTGACATTTGAGGAGATAGCGCAGCAGCTTGCGTGGAATGGGGATAGAAGGCCTTTAAGAAAGGCTTTGGCGGAGCTAGTAAGGGATGGGCGGGTCCTCAGGGTACCTGACTACCAGCGTAGACGCGTGACTTTCGTTGCCAGAAGGCAGTGAGCCCCTCAACACCCTGTAGGCTCTGTTGGAGTACCTTGCCACATACCCCTTGCTCTCCAAGGCCCTCAGTATCCTTCCCGCAGTTTTAGTGGAGATACCCATGGCTTCGCTTAAATCCTTTGGAGTCACGTAGTTTTTGCCAAGCGACCTAATAATGCCTGCCACAAAGTCCACGCTTATGCTTACCTTCAAGTACTTCACCAGTATACTAGAAGCCTTTTATATAGGGGAGGGGGCATGCGATAGTAGAGGTGTAAGCGAAAGTGAGCAAAGGAGCCCAGTTCACCTACTACAAGGCACTGCTTGAGCTGCTCGGGCTAAGGGAGCTTGACGTCTATAGGTACTCGAGGAAAGGCCAGGTGAGCGACGTGATAAGAGTACTGGAACCCGCCTCTCACAAAGTCGTAAATGTGGACCTAGGCACCGCCAGGGAGTCGTTGAGCTATGAGGAGTTTTTGAACAGGGTAAGGGAGTCTCTCGAGAGGAACGGTGTTAAGATTAGCGACAGGGTTTGGTCCTCTGCCATTTATAAGGTGAAGAGCTTAGAGTCCAAGGTTCAGGCAAAGGCTCAAGCTTCAGGCGGGCCTGCCAAGTGAAGCTGGCCTCCTCTAATTACAGCTTCGCCTTCGCATCGTTGTGTTGGCCCCTGGAGAAGCCTTTATAATATCGTGTGAGAGGCCCTGAAGTCCCTAATTATGTGAGGCTCGTACCTATGGTGCGGGGGGTGGGCTTCGAACCCACGCAGGCCTACGCCAACGGGTTCTAAGCCCGTCCCCTTTGGCCAGGCTCGGGCACCCCCGCACAAATTCAGTCTTATACTTGAATGTTTAAAATCCTTATCCCCTTAACTTGAGACGGTGACATTGGTACGGAAGAGGTGCCCAAGACCTTTACTGTTGAGGTTGACTCGCTTTCGGACATAGCGAGGCTTGCGACAAGCATGGCCTCCTATGCCATAGTCATGCCTATATATAGGTGTTTTGAATCTGACCTCGTCTACTACTTCATACAGACCACGTACCGAGACTACTACAAATACTATGGCATACCGATTATATACTACTTCCGTTCAAAGCCTACAGAGGATGAACAGAGGTACAAGTACGTCCTTCTTAAGGTCGACGAGAGCGGCGAGAAGGTAGAGCTAAGCGACAGGAGCAGGCCGGGGTGGGCGGCGGTGCCAATAATAAACCTCAAGTCCAAGCCTCCCTTTATGCCGTAGCAGCCTCCTTCTCCTGCTGTGATTCATTGGCAGGCTGCTGGGTTAACAGAAGCTCCTCCATAGCAGCTGCGGCCGTGCCCGCCTTTTCCGCCCTCTCAAGAAACTGCTGCCCTGCCAGGCTTATCTTATAAATTTTATAGCTGCCCTTTATGTAAAGCGGCTCCAACAGGCCCATGCTGCTTAGGCACGAAACCATTGCAAGCGCTTTATACTTCGGCATGTTAAGCTGCTGCGATACGTCGCCCGGCGAGAGGGGGCCCTTTTCTTTGAACAACTCCAAGAGGTCAATGACTGGGTCGCTCACTCAGATCCCTAAAGTGAGCTAAACCTAAGCGCCTTTTTAGGGGGCTAGCCCTGGGCCCGGAAGCTTAGAGTCCAGTGAACTGCACGCTTTATATTAGAGTTAAAAGTCCCTGGGCTGGCAAGAGGCCAGGAGCCAACCTTGCTGGCGAGGGGCCTAGGGCTTTTCCTAATAGGAGTCTTAGCTGTCACCCTTATGATTCCAGCCACGCTTGCGATAGGGCCTGGGCCTTCCACTGTAAACCTCTCACCGTCCTTCCTTCTGTTGAGCAACTGGGTAAACTCAAGCTTCCTAATCTATACAGGCATACCAATTCCTAACGCCTCAGTTAACGGGCTTACAAATTATGAACCCACCGTGACTAACTTTTACGTAGGTCCCCTGGGCCTTTTGCCCATAATAATGAAATTTGAGACGGGCTTCTCCATGAAGGCATTTCTAGGCGTTAATAATAGCGTTATGATATACAATAACTATGGTGAGCTACAGCTTCTGGCCCCGCCCTACAGCGACCTGCTTCTAGCGTTGGTCAACTCTAAAGCTCCCTTTACGGTTTATGTTAACTTATCAACGTACTCCAACGTAAGTTTAAACGGAGGCATCGCAAAAATTTTCATGCATAGATATAACTTCTATGTAGAGCTCTGCAGCAACGACAGCCTGTCCATGCTTCACGATATCAACTACACGTTAATTTCCGTTGACGTAAGCAGGGGGGCTAGTTATATAGAGCTTTCACTGAACTCGTCGTGTAGCAGCAACGTAAAGGAAATCATAAACTACAACCAACTGAAGGTTGACTCGTGGCTCTTTAAGTCTAAGAGGCCCGTGGGCTTGAACTCTAACTCGCTAGCAAGGGAATATTACCTTTCGTTGTTGTTATTAAAGGATGACCAGAACCCCTACCTGGGCACATTTGCCGCTTCGCCGAGCCCGCTCTACCTTTACAGCTGGGTCAGGGACTCCTCCTTTGCCGCCATGGCGTTGCAGGAGTCTGGACACCTAGACAGCGCCCTTAAGTATTGGCTGTGGTTACTTAACGCGTCCCAGTACAAGAGCGGCGTCTGGTTTGCCCGCTACAACTTCTATACAGGCGAGCCTGACCAGTCCTTTGGCATACCTGAACTTGACAGCGTAGGCATAGTTGAAGTTGGCATTTACCAGTACTTCCTGTTAACGCACAACGTAACGTTCTTAGAGACCATGTTGCCCCTCATAAATAGGAGCGTGAACGCGCAGCTTTCGTGGATCCTTAGCTCAAAGCTCCACTTAGTTCCTGAGGACCTCAGCGTGTGGGAGGATCGCCTTGGGTACCACTTCTGGACCCAGGCCTTTAACCTCATAGGGCTTCTGGACTCTGCCCACCTGCTTTCATACCTAGGATACAACGTCAGCAGAATATACTATGCCGCGTCGCTGCTCAACGGGAGCATATACAAGTACTTCTGGAACGGCTCAGCGTTCTATTCAGACCTGAGCCCAGTAGTGCTCTACACTCCAAGCGGCTCTAAAACGACGCTTAACCCGCAGCCGCCTTTAATCAGCTCCTCGGCCCTGCTCCCACTTTCATTTAACATAACTTTATGGCCTCGGGATGTCATAAGGGAGAACGTGCATATTGTCCTGGAGGGCCTGTGGAATGGGAAGGTAGGGGGGCTAGCCAGGTTCTATGGTGACGATTATCACTATAACGAGTACCTCTTTGATAGCAGCGGTCCTATGCCCCCCTGGATAATCACAACTCTTTTCCTTGGCCTTTACTACTCCGACATAGGCAACTATACTGCAGCCCTCAGCTTAATGACGTGGGCTTACGACCACTCTCAGAACGGGCTGTTGCCTGAGGCCATAGACCCTAACACTGGGCTTCCCCTGCCTACAACCTCACCACTTACCTGGTCATCCGCTATGTACGTAATCTTGGCCCTTAGCATTAAGCCAAAGGCCACCAATAACAATATAATCTACTATGCTGTATCTGCAATAGTACTTGCAGCAGTGTTGTTAGTAGCCTATCTGCTTCAAAGGGCGTCAGCCCGCAGGATAAGGTCTCTCGAAGTTGCCTGAAGCACTCTTTGAACTCTTTATAACTTGAGGTCCCTCAAAAGAGACCTTATTTCAAGTTTAAAAATGACCAGAGCCCCTTTGCATAGGGCTAGGGCATGAGCTATCCATGGATACCTAACTCCTCCGATAATATTATCAAAGAGATGTTATCAACTATAGGCGCTAAAAGCGTGGATGACCTATACTCTGACATCCCCAGGGAACTCCTAATAGAGGAAAACAAATGGAACTCTATGCCGCTAGGCGCCGGCAGGCCCCTGAGCGAGGTGGAGGTTTCAAGAATTATTGATAAGCTTCTTGACAGAAACGCTAAGTTAAAGGTTCCTCCCTTCGCTGGGGGAGGGCTAAGGCCGCACTACGTCCCTCCAGTAGTTAAGGAGATAGTAACTCGCGGCGAGTTCCTAACAGCTTACACGCCCTACCAGGCAGAGATAAGCCAGGGATTGCTTCAGGCCCTCTTTGAGTACCAGAGCCTCATGGCCGACCTGCTTGAAATGGACGTCGTTAACTCAAGCATGTATGACTGGGCCAGCGCCCTTGGGGAGGCGGCCCTGATGGCAGTAAGAGTTAAGGGAGCAAAGCGCGTGCTGGTACCTGACGTAATTAACCCGTTTCACCTCTCGACTCTTAAGGCATATACGTGGCCTCAGGGGATAGAGGTAGACTTTTACTCCACAGACAAAGAAACTGGCTACGCTGACGTTGAGGACCTCAAGACGAAGCTGGGAAAAGGGAGGGCATCAGCTGTTTACTTAGAGTTTCCCTACACCTTCACTGGAGTTGTTGACATGAACGCCAAGGAGGTCTCTGAGATAGCTCATGATAGTGATGCCCTCTTCATAGTAGGCGTAGACCCCTTGGCCCTAGGGATATACAGGCCGCCTGGAGAGCTGAACGCCGACATAGCAGTAGGCGAAGGCCAGCCGCTTGGCTTGGGCCTTTATGCGGGCGGCTCGACGCTTGGCATAATGGCCGTCAAATGGGATGGCTCCCTAATAAAACAGATGCCGGGCAGAATAATAGGGCTGACCACGTCAAAGGATGGAAACTCAAGGGCGTTCACCATGATACTTCAGACCAGGGAGCAGCACATAAGGAGGTCCAAGGCAACCAGCAACATAACCACTAACGCAGCGCTTAACGCCATAGCAGCCGCTGTGTACATGTCGCTCCTGGGCCCCAAGGGAATTAAGGAGCTTGCCGAGGCCATAAGGTACAGGTCACACTATGCAGCCCTCGCTGTTTCAAGGCATGGCTTTAAGCTGCCGCTGAAGGGCGAGTTCTTTGCGGACTTCATAATAGAGGCCCCTGAACCTTACTATAATCTCTGGCGCCTTCTGTTGGATGAAGGGATAATGGCCGGCATTCCGCTCTCAAGCCATGTTACATGGGCCAAAAATAGCTGGGGCCTCCTCAGCTTCAGTGAAGTGCACTCCAAGGAAGACATAGACCTCCTAGCCAATTTACTTGGTGAGGTGGTCAGAAAGTGAGCTACAGGCAGTCTACGTGGAACGAGCCATTAATTTATGAACTTGACAGGGGCAGAAGGGGCCTGCTCTTCTCAAGCCTTGTAGACGAATTCAAGAAACTCATCGAAGATGTCCCTATACCTCAGGAGGTTGCCAGGGAGAAGGAGCCTGAGCTGCCGGAGGTCAGCGAGGTTGAAGTTGTAAGGCACTTCACCAGGCTCTCTGAGATGTCATACGGTGTTGATAATGGCCCTGTGCCCCTGGGAAGCTGTACCATGAAGTATAACCCACGCATAGGGCTCAAGTACGCGTTTGACGAAAGGCTTGAGATGGTGCACCCCCTTATGCCGGAGGAGAAGATCCAAGGCCTACTCCAACTCCTATACGAGCTGCAGGAGTGGTTAAAGGCAATAACCGGTATGGACGTGTGCACCCTCTCCCCAGCCGCAGGGGCTCAGGGCGAGTTCACTGGAATCCTTATAATAAAGGGCTACCACGTGACCAAAGGCCAGGCCGACGTCAAAAATGAGATCATAATTCCTGACTCAGCACATGGCACGAATCCAGCCAGCGCAGCCATGGGCGGCTTCAAGGTAGTCGAGATACCTACAGCCGACGACGGAAACCTAGACTATGAAGCGTTTAGATCAGCGCTAGGACCCCAGACGGCAGGCCTCATGTTAACTAACCCGTCAACCCTTGGACTCTTTGAGCAGAGAATACTCGACGTGGCCAGGGACGTTCACAACATTGATGGGCTCCTATACTATGATGGCGCCAACTTGAACGGCATAATAGGCCGCGTCAGACCCGGGGACATGGGCTTTGACATAGCTCACCTGAACCTTCACAAGACGTTCTCGACGCCTCATGGAGGTGGGGGGCCAGGTGCTGGGCCTGTGTGTATTAAGGACCGCCCAATTAACGGCTCCCTCAGGCTCAGCGACCTCCTGCCCGGGCCTGTCGTGTACTACGACGACGAGAAGCAGATGTACAGGGTTAGGTGGAGAGGGCCAAACAGCCCAGGCTCCGTAAGGCCGTTCCTTGGCAACGTGCCCCAGCTGGTCTGGGCCTACGCCTACATACTTTCCCTGGGCCCCCAAGGCCTCAGAAGGGCTGGGGAGGTGGCCACGCTGAACACTAACTACTTCGCAGCGAAGGTCCTTAAGGAGACCAAGCTGTTCTCGCTGCCCTACGCCTCATCGAGGCCCAGAAAGCATGAGATTGTAATAAGCGCTGAGCCGCTCCTTAACGAGACTGGGGTGACTGCAGAGGACGTAAGTAAGTACCTTCTAGACGCTGGCCTCTACGCGCCAACCATGTATTTCCCGCTCATAGTCAAGGAGGCGTTAATGTTCGAATTCACTGAGTCCGAGACTAAGGAAAACATAGACAAGTACGTGGAGAAACTGAAAGAGGTAGAGGAACTAGCGCGGAGCAACCCGGAGAAGCTTAAGTCTACGCCTCTCAATACGAGCGTGGGCCGCGTTGATGTTGTTAAGGCTAACCATCCAAGAAGCGTAACGCCCACCTACAGAGTCCTCAGGGCCAGGGCCAGCGGCAAGGACCTAGTGCTAAGGTAGGGGAAGTCTTATTACTGGTATCACATAAAGTATCACATAAAGCCAGACCACGTGAGCCACCGATGAGGTAACAAGCCCATACCTCTCGGCAGCCCAGGACATTACAATACCAAATACAAAGGCCGCCAGGGGTAGTACAAGGTCTCCAGTCACCAGATGAACTATGCCGTAGAAGAGGGCGGCAAGAGGCCACTCGAGCTTAAGCCTTTTCTCTACGAACACCCTCTGTATGAAGCCTCTCCAGTAAGGCTCCTCTGAAAGGCCTATGAGCGTCAGTGCGAGGAGTGAGAAGGGCTCCCTGGGTACTACGTCATAAATGAAGTAGACGCCCCTTGAAAGGCCAAGATATACGGTGCCTATCCACCCCAGGTAGAAGAGCAGGTAAGCCAGGCCGGCAAATGGAAGCGACATAACCACATTCTTGGCGGAGAGCCTATAGAAGCTTCTTATCGTAGGGAAGAACTTCAAGGAGAGGGCTGCCATAGCAACGGTCGAGGCCGCCATGGCATAGAGAAAGTGGGAGGCAAAGACCCTGAACGATAAAAAGAACAGCAGATAAGGAATAGCAAACAGGGACGCGATCTTTAGGTCCTCATCGCCTAGCCCCCTTGTCATTATCATCACTTCGCATTACGTAAGTTCTAAGCCCTTACCTAATGTGCGCGTCCAGTTTAAAATTTAGAAGTAAAGTATTGGGCAAAGGAGTATAGTAATATGTTTTTAAGTATCTTTGCATTAAAGCGCCCTGAGCGCAAATGGACGCAAGCACTATAGACACTAATAGATACCTGGCCGTCTTTGGGCACTTCTACCAGCCGCCCAGGTTTAACCCGTGGACCGGGGAGATAGACTATGACCCCTCGGTCAAGCCTTATCATGACTGGAATGACCGCATAACCAGAGAGTGCTATGAGAGTAACGCTATGGCTAAGCTAGAGGACGAGCACGGACTTGTTGAAGATTTTTTCAACAATTACCTCTACCTCACCTTCAGCTTTGGCCCCCTGCTTCTTGACTACTTGGCCAAGAGATACCCTAATGTGCTTAGCAGTATAGTGGAGGCTGACAAGGAGAGCGTAGTTCGCAGGTCAGGCCATGGCAATGCGTTGGCCCAGCCCTACGCCCACATCATAATGCCCTTGGCCAGCAGGGAGTACAGGGAGACTGCCATAGCGTGGGGCATAAAGTACTTTGAGAAGTACTTTGAGCGTGAGCCTGAAGGATTTTGGCTTCCTGAGGCTGCGGTTGACAACCTAACGCTGGAAATCCTAAGTGATTATGGCATAAAGTTCGTCCTCCTGGGTCCAAACCAAGCTAAGGCAGTTGGCATGCCTGGAGGCCCTAAGAAGCCCGTTGACGAGCAAAGCGTTAATACTAAGGTGACCTACAAGGCGGTGCTTCCCTCCGGGAAGGAGATAGGGGTAGTGCTCTACAATAAATGGCTCTCAGGCCTCGTGGCCTTTGGCGATGCGCTTAAGAGCGGCGAGCTCATACTCAGAAAAACCCTTGAGGCGTTCGACCCTAACAGTCCATCGCCTCAGCTGGTTACAATAGCAGTTGATGGAGAGACTTTTGGCCATCATAAGAGAGGGGGCGAGGTGGAGCTAGCTAGAGCCTTTTCCCTGGCTCCCAGCTACAGGATATCGCTCACCAACATATCAGAGTTTTACTCCAAGATATCCCCACCAGCATACGAGATTGAGATAGCGGAGAACAGTTCATGGAGCTGCCCACATGGCGTTGAGCGCTGGAGAAGCAACTGCGGCTGTGGCTCTGATATAAGGCCTGGGTGGACCCAGGCTTGGAGAACCCCGCTCAGGACCGCCGTGGACTTGGCTGCCTCGGAAATTATGAACTCCTACCTTAAGATCGGCGGTGAAGTGTTCATAGATCCTAAGAAGGCGTTGTTGGAGTACGGCTCTGTGCTAACGGAGGATTCCTCCTCAGAGGCCGCAGCGGAGTTCCTTAAAGAGCACCTCAGGGTCAGCGACGAGAAGTCCAAGAGCTTAGCCCTAAGGCTTCTGGAGATGGTGAGACAGTCGCTCTTGATGCAGTCAAGTGATGCCTGGTTCTTCGAAGATATATATAGGCCTGAGCCCATACAAGCAATGCTTCACATGAGGAGAGCGCTGGAGCTGCTCAGGGAGACTTCTGGTAATGACATAGAGCCTAAAGTACTTGAAATATTAGATGCCGCCAAATCCAACGATCCCTCTGCCGGGACTGGGAAGGATATCTACATGAAGTTTGCCGTAGGCGCCACAACGACGCCAGAGAAGATGGCCGCAATGCTTGCCATGAGGCTTCTCTTCGAGTCGATGCCCCAGGAGACGGACTTCTACTCATACAGGGTCATAATAGAGAGGCTCTCGCCGCTCAAGCTAGGAAGGTTTAGGGCTCTAAGTGGCGTGGCGACCCTCATATCCAAAGTAACCTGGACATACCATCATGTAATGTTTGCTGCCATATACTATGGGTGGTACGACGTCTTTGGTGGCGCTAAGATCATATCGTCCATGCAGGAGTACGAGAAAGTGGAGAAGGACATTTCAAACATGTTCTCTAAGGGCATGATGCCCGACCTCGTGAGTTATCTTAGCTCCGTGTTCAGCGATGGCTTCATAGACCTTCAGAGATCCCTTAAGGATGAGCAGAGAGTACTGCTCAACCATGTAATGGAGAGCGCTACCGTCGACCTTTCACATCAGTTCGACGTCCTTTACGATAATTACATGCCGCTCATGCAGTATGTGAGGATGCTTGGCATGGATTATCCAAGGGTCTTTGAACACCTGGTTGAGTATTTTGTCGAGAAGTCCATATTACAGCTCTTAACAGAAAGCCCCCTCAACGCATCAATAATAATGGAGCTCAGCAGGTGGGCGGCCAACAGCAGCCTGAAAGTTAATCATGAAGTGCCTAGAGCATATGCCTTTAGAATGCTGAATTTATTAAAGGTCCTTCAAGAGGACCCCTTAAACGAGCAGGCCATGAACGACCTTAGCCTGCTGCTCTCCTCATACAAAACACTAGGCCTTAGTGAGGACTACCTGCACCCAGTGCAGGCGGAGTTCGTCAAGCTCAGAAATAAGGTGCTCCGCTCAGTTAAGCTGCCCCAACAAGTTAATGACTTGTATAAAGTCATAGCTTTAAGTCTTAAGGTAAAGTATCCGTAGCCCCATATACTTTAATATCTTTCATTTATCCACGACGTCTCCTTAAGCTTCTCGAGTATCCTAAGCGTTAGGCCCCAAAGAACCAGGTCATTACCAAGGAGTACCCCACGCACGGCCCCTCTCCTTCTGTGCTCAACCAGGCTGGGCTCCTTTAGGTTATTTATGTTGACCCAGAAGACGGCATCCACCTCCGGGTCCCTTGGCATTGGATCCACGGGGCCATTAAGCTCAGCCACTATAGCCTCTGTATAGATCTTAGGCTCGGAAAGGGTGCTGAAAGTTCCCAGCCTGCCGTGAACCCTTACTAAGCGTGGATGAACCCAGGCCTCCTCCCAGGCCTCCCTCAAGGCCGCCTGCTCGGGGGTCTCCCCTTTCCTTATGAGCCCGCCTGGGAGGGCTACGTCACATGCAAACCTTGACTTTAACGAGCAGTTCTTCCTTTCAAGCAGGACATGCCGAGGCGAGCCCCAGAGTAGGACTAGTACCGCGGCAGAAGGTCTCTGGCTAGACATTGTTCTCTGGAACAAAGTTCAACCACCGCTTATCCACTTTATTGAAAAACACGTATAATAGGTCCAAAGTAATAGCTGAGCCTCAGGAAGAGGCTTGCCACCCCTCTGCAGCAGGTGCGGCCTAAGGCAGGCTGAGGTTTATCAACCCCAGAGCGGCGAGTCCCTTTGCCGCGAGTGCTTCTTTGAGGACATCACAGCCAGGGTCAAGCAGGAGGTAGAAAGATGGAACATGATAGAGCCTGGAGACGTCATTCTTCTAGCCCTCAGCGGCGGCAAGGACGGCTACACATTGCTTGACGTAATGAGCAGGATCTACAAGAGCGATAAACTCATAGGCCTTAACATCATTGAGGGCATCCATGGTTACAACAAGGAGGATGACGCCCGGTATCTAGTGATGACCGCCAAGGAGCTCGGCGTTGACGTAGTAGTGACTTCAATAAAGGAGTACATAGGCCTTAGTGTAGACGAAATCATGCATAAGGCTAAGGAGCGCTCGACCCGCATCAGCGCCTGCACTTACTGCGGCATAGCCAGGAGGAGGATTATGAACTACTACGCGAGGGAGCTTGGCGCCAACAAGCTTGCCACCGCACATAATCTCGATGATGAGAGCCAAACCGCCGTGATAAACATACTTAGAGGGGACTTTGAGAGCCTGCTGAGGCAGCACCCCCTGGCAGAGCTGGTCAGAGATCCCATGCTGGTCAGAAGGATAAAGCCCCTCCGTAAAATTTATGAATGGGAGACCGCCACCTTCACCTTCCTCAAAGGATACCACATACAGGAGACGGAGTGCCCTTACATATACCAGCTCCCAACCCTTAGAGCCAAGGTCAGAAGGGAGCTCTATAAGTACGAGAGCGAGCACCCAGGAGCACTTCTACGCTTTATTGAAAGCCTTGATAGAATGCTCGAGCCCATAGCTGCTGGCATTAAGCCAAGAAGCGACCTGGGTAGGTGCGTCAGGTGCGGCGAGCCCACGCCAAGCGGAAAGGCTCTCTGCAAGCTGTGCGAGCTACTTGAAGGCATAGGGGTTTCCAGCCCACTTTACTCCGTCAGGAAGCTAAGAGCCCGCGTTTAGGTGAGCCCCTTGTACGACTGCGTATATGACATAAAAGAGGGGCCCAAGGTTTACAATAGGGCGCTCTACAAGATCTACAGGAACTTCCCCCTGATGGGGCACATAGCCTTCGGCGTAATTGAGAGGGGATCTAACGTTATACAGGTAAGGCCTTCCACCCTCTGCTTTCATAATTGCATATTCTGCAGCGTCGACGCTGGCCCCAGCTCAAAGCACAGAAGGACCGAATACATGATTTACGATGCTGAGTGGCTAGCCAAGTGGGCTGGCGAGGTGGCCAGGGCCAAGGGCGGTGACGTAGAGGCGCTCATAGATGGCGTCGGTGAGCCGCTTACTAACCCACGGATAATAGAGCTTATAAAACTTCTGAAACAGGAGAAAGGCATAAAGAGGGTCGCCATTGAGACTCACGGCGGCTCCCTCTCAGTGGAGCTGGGTAAGAGGCTCTACGAGGCGGGCCTCGATAGAATCAACTTAAGCATTGACGCGGTCGACTCCGAGCTTGCCAGAAGAATGGCTGGGGCCTCGTGGTATAATGTTGAGAGCGTGATTCAGACAGTGAGAAAGCTTGTCGAGGAGACAAAACTTGATATAGTGCTCACGCCCGTGATTGTACCCGGACTTAATGACAATGAGCTGCCGCGCATAATTAACCTAGCCAGAGAGCTTAAGCTTGGCGTCAGGAGCGGCTGGCCGACTGGCGTCTTGGCTCAAAAGTACGAGGAACATAAGTACGGCAGAAAGCCTCCAGGAGTTAAGCCGTGGGGCTGGGGCAAGTTCTATGCCTATCTTAAAGACCTTGAAGCTAAGACTGGCTATAAGCTAATACCTTCACCTGTGGAGCTTGGCTTTAGACAGACCCCTAGGATAGATAAGCCCTATAGGAAGGGTGACAAAGTCACGCTGATGGTAGCTTCTGAGGGATGGCTTAAGAACGAAATGCTCGGGGTCGACCCTGAGTGTTCCAGGGTCTTTTCAATAGTTGGCGTCAGGGCTCCCGTTGGCTCAAAGGTAAGGGCAAAAGTTATTGAAGATGAGAACAACATTTACATAGCTAGGCCTGAGTAGGGCAAAGCCCTTTAAAACTATTTGATCTCTTAAAAAGCCTAAATAGCCTTCAAGGCACCAGCGGTATAGGTGCAACTAATGCCTGATAGAGAAGGCTCAGCAGTGCACAAGAAGCTCTACAGGATCTATTACACGACCTATTATGACTCTGAACACGAAGAGGTTAAGAGAAAGCTTAAGGAGAAGTATGGGGTGGAACCCGCAGATATAAAGTCCTCGGTGCTGCCAGAATTCAGGTTCCTGGAGCTGCCGGTAGCTAAAGGTGGCCTTGAAAAAGAGATGAGCGAGCTGGTCTCCTCAATCATAGGCTCGAAGTACGTTAAGGTGGACTGGATAGATACTGGGGTGTGAGGCTTGAAGGTCCCGGGCCTCCTGGCGTCTGACAATAGGCCCCAGCACGAGATAGAGAGCTGGGTTTTCAGTTTCTGGGACAAGAACGACATATACCATAAGATGAAGTCGTCTAGAGGTGACAAAGGAAAGCTTTACTTCCTGGACGGCCCTCCTTACGCCAGCGCCTCCTCAATACACCTTGGCACTGCATGGAATAAGGTGCTTAAGGATGCGTTGCTTAGATATTACAGGATGTTAGGTTATGACGTGTGGGATAAGCCAGGCTATGACACTCACGGCCTGCCTATAGAGATCTTAGTCGAGAAGAGGTACAATATAAGGAACAAGAAAGAGATAGAGACTTCTGTTG
Source organism: Acidilobus sp. (assembly GCF_049973875.1). Lineage (NCBI taxonomy): Archaea > Thermoproteati > Thermoproteota > Thermoprotei > Acidilobales > Acidilobaceae > Acidilobus > Acidilobus sp. The sequence goes on along the minus strand of NZ_JBMFJI010000008.1, from coordinate 48,333 downwards.
GCATAGAGAGGTTTGTAAACACATGCCTTGACGTAGTGAAGAACAACATAAAGGGCATGACTGAGAGCTTTAAGCAACTTGGAGTCTTCATGGACTGGGAGAACCCCTATGTCACTTACTCTGATGATTATATAGAGTCCGGCTGGTACCTGTTCAAGGTAGCACATGACAAGGGCCTGCTCTATAGAAGCCAGAGAGTGCTGCACTGGTGCCCTAGGTGTGAGACCACTTTAGCAGATTATGAGGTCTCGGAATACACTGAGCTAGATGACCCCTCCATCTACGTGAAGCTCAGGGTAAAGGGAAGCGACAATCTTTACCTCCTCATCTGGACCACAACGCCCTGGACGTTGCCAGCTAACGCCTTTGTTATGGCTCACCCTGACATGGAGTACGCGGAGGTTGAAGTCAACGGGGAGAGGTACGTCATGCTTAGCAGTAGGGTAGAAGCAGTAATGGGGGAGGCCGGCGTAACTAACTACAGGGTCCTCAGGACATTCAAGGGGTCTGAGCTTGAAGGCCTTGAATACATACACCCGCTTGAGGACATCGTTCCAGCTCAGTCCGTTCTAAAAAAGTATCACAGGGTCGTAATGGCGCCAGAGGCCGTGGTTGCCACCGAGGGAACCGGCCTGGTGCACTCGGCTCCAGGTCACGGTGACATAGACTTTGACGTCGGCTCCAAGCTTGGGGTGCCGCCCATAAGTGTAGTTGACAACCAGGGCAGGTTGACCGAGGACGCCGGGAAGTACAAAGGCCTTTACTTCAGAACAGAGGCCAACGAAGCTATAATTAATGACCTGAGAGGCAGAGGGGCGTTGTTCCACGTAGGTAAGGTAAGGCACAGGTACCCAATATGCTGGAGGTGCAAGACTCCCCTAGTACTCAAGACCACAGAGCAGTGGTTCATAGGCGTCAGTAAGCTAAGGCAGGAGCTGCTTAGGCAGCTCGATAACGTTGAGTGGGTACCTTCGTGGGCCAAGAGCAGGATAGCCTCGCTGGTCGCCAATATAGAGGACTGGGTGGTTAGCAGGCAGAGGTACTGGGGCATACCTCTACCCATATGGGTTTGCAACAACTGCGGTCACGTGGAGGTCATAGGGAGCGTTGACGACATAGTTAGGCTTGGCGGCCGTCGCCCTGAGCACTTGCACAGGCCGTGGATTGACGAGGTCACCCTAAGGTGCCCCAAGTGCGGCGGCGTTATGACCAGGGTGCCTGACGTCGCTGACGTCTGGTTTGACAGCGGCATAGCATTCTACGCCAGCCTAGGCTTCCCCAGGAACAAGGAGGCTTTCAACCGCCTTATGCCTGTTGACCTCGTGCTTGAAGGCCATGACCAGCTGAGGGGCTGGTTCTTCAGCCTCCTCCGCTCGGGGGTGATAGGGTTTGGCAGCGCACCTTACAGGAGGGTGCTAGTTCATGGGTTCGTCCTGGATGAGCAGGGCAGAGAGATGCACAAGTCCCTCGGTAACTACGTCGCTGTTGAGGACATCCTTAAGGAGTACCCACGCGACGTTCTCAGGCTCTACTTACTGCGTAACACTACATGGGAGGACCTCAGGTTCTCATGGCATAACATAGACATAGCTGCCAGGGACTTCACCATAATGAGGAACGTGTACGCGTTCGCCTCCATGTACATGAGTTTAGACGGCTTTGACCCAAAGGCTGTTACCTTGGACTCCGTAAGGGATCACCTTGAAGTCGAGGATCGCTGGCTGCTGTCAAGGCTTAACAGCTACCTCGACGAGTACAGGAAGCACTTTGATAAACTTGAGGTTCACGAGGCAGCCCGCATAGTGAGGGACTTCATAGTTGAGGACGTCAGCAGGTGGTACCTAAGACTCATAAGGAGGAGGGTGTGGGAGGAGAGCGACACGCCCTCAAAGAGGGCCGCATATGCAACGCTTTACACAGCGCTCAAGACGTGGGTCCTCATGGCGGCCCCAATAATGCCCTTCCTGAGCGAGTACCTCTACCAGAACTTCATTAGGCCGGCCGAGCCTGATATGCCAGAGAGCGTCCACATGAACCGGTTACCTGAGCCTGACACCTCGCTTATAAACAAGGACCTTGAGGGCAAAATGGAGATAGTGAGGAAGATAACTGAGTACGCACTGTCGGCCAGAATGAAGGGAGGCATTAAGCTAAGAAGGCCGCTTAAGACGCTATATATCTCACCTTCGTCACAGGACGTGCAGGACGCTGTTAAAGAACTTCAAGGCTTACTAACTCAGGCCGTCAATGTCAAGGAAGTTAAAGTAGTATCCTCGGAGATCCTTAACGAGCTGAGAGAGTACAGCCTTGAGCCCGAGTTCAGCACCATGGGGCCTGACTTCAAGAAGCTAACTCCCGCTGTCATAAAGGCCTTGCAGAGCGACGCCATGGCGGCGCGCGAGATACTGCAGAAAGGTTTCTATGATATTACCGTTAACGGGCAGACCGTGAGGGTGGAGAGGAGGCACGTAAGGATAACTGCGAAGTACCCGGACTGGCTCCTCGCAGAGGAGACGCCTTACGGCACTATAGCCCTTGACAAGCGCATCTCTGAGCAAGAGGCACTCGAAGGCACTGCAAGGGAAATAATAAGGAGAGTTCAGTACATGAGAAAGCAGGCGGGCCTCTCAGTGGATGCATACATAGAACTCTGGATTAACGGCGATGAGGAGCTTCTGGCCGCAGCTAAGGCCCTTGAGGATTACGTGAAGTCCGAGACGAGAGCTGTCATAATACATTATGACTTGCCTCCTGAGGGCGTGAAGTCCAGCGAGTGGGAGGTTGATGAGAAACGTCTGAGCCTGGCAATAAGGGAGGTCAAAAGAAACCAACAATAATAAGGCCCAGCGACCTTCATACATTTGGCTATTGTCCAAGGCTTGCATTCTTTGAGCTTTACATGCCTAGGAGGAGGGGCCCTCTCGAGGTCCTGAGGCTATTCATGGGGAGGGTCTTCCATGCCATGTTTATCCTTAGGGATAAAGTTAAGGGTTACATGAGTGAACATGACCTTGCCCTAAGTCTAAATGAGAATGTCATGATAGTTGGACGGGCAGATTCCATCAGAGTAGCTGAGGGGAAAGCGCACATCATTGAAAGGAAAAGTTCAAAAGCGCCAAGGAAAGGAGCGTGGGTCAGCGACGTTATTCAGGCAGGCGCTTATGGACTTATAGTTGCCAGAAACTACAGGCCTCAAGAAGTTACTGTTGAGGTCAGGTATCCAACGGCGTCGAGGGTGTTTAAGTTTGACAGCAGGCTTTCAGCCCTAGTACTTAGAGCCATAGATGACTACCTGTTAGTTAAGAGGAACGGCATACTTCCAGCGGCCAAGAGAGGCCGCCGCTGCAACAGCTGTCCATACAGGGAGGCCTGCTTCCTTCTTGACCTAGAGGGCGAGGAGGCTAAGAACCTGGAGGAGCCGGGCTCTTGGCTTATTAACATCGATACCATAGAGGAGCAGTAAGACAAAAACCCTTTAGCTAGCATAACCAGAGAGGCAGGAGTAACCGAAAATGGAGAGCTATGGCAGCGATAAGGAGGACCCCATAGAGGCTAAGGCGAGGGAAATCTACTCGCAGATCTCGGAAGCCGCGAGACCTGTGAGAAGCCCCGCGGAGGCAGTCAAAGTGCTCGAGGAGAGGTTTAAACTATTGGTAGACCTCAGGATAGTTAAAGTTACCTTCGCAGCGTTCATGATAGGCAGGCCCGTGCTCTTTGAGGGACCCCCAGGCACTGGCAAGACGGAGATTGGAGAGGCCCTCCTAAGGCTGTGGTCTGGCAGGGACCCTTTCGTTTTGCCCGCGTCCCCAGATTACGATGAGTATAAGACCATTGGCGACTTCCATCCTCTCATGGCTATGAGGTATGGCTTCAATGAGAACTCGTTCATTCCAAGGCCTCTGCTCGCGGCTATGATACTAGATGCTGGTGTGCTAATAGATGAGATCAGGAGAAGCAACGAAGATTTCCAGAACATGTTGTTGGACATAATAGATAAGAGAAGAATAGTTGTGCCTGAGCTGAAAAAGGCCTTTAAGGCCAAAGGTCTAGGATTTCAGTTCATCTTTACCAGCAATCCAACCGACGTAGCGCAGAGAGAGTTAAGCGATGCCTTCCTGAGGAGGGTTATCAGGATTAAGTTCACATACCCTGACCCTGAGGATGAGCTTAAAATAATAATGCTGCACATAAACGATAGGCCCCTCGTAAAGGACTCTATGCTGAGGAGGGTGGTCAGCGCGGTTAACGCCCTCAGGAGCTCCAAAAACATGTCACATAAGCCGGGAATTGACGCGTCCATTTCCTGGGTTCGCCTAGCGCAGGCGGTTGCAAAGACCGAAGGAAGCGCAAGCGTGCTTCCGAGGCACCTGATTGAGACCGCCGCGGCTGCACTTATAAAGGACCCAGCCGACGAAGACGTAGTGTATGCAACCGTCAAGGAATACATCGATGAAGGAGTCACCTATGAGGACTGAGGATTTAATAAACCTCGTGCGTAGGTTGGCGACGTTCCTCAAATCCCAAGGCAAAGGTGTCAGTATAAGTGAGGAGCTTACCGCCATATACCTGGCAGAGGCTTACTTTAACCTTAGCGACCACGCGAATTATGATGACATAACGACGATAATTCTGGCAGCGCTCGCCAAAGATGATGAGTCAGAGGCCCTGATAAAGGAATACCTGTCTAGGCTGTCAGCGTGGCGCGACAACGCCAACAACGACCTTACGAGGAGATGTAAAGACCATGACCAGAGGCAGAAACCGCATTATGATGTTATCAATGAAGTGCAATACGTGCATAGAATTCCTAAGAACCCACGCAAGTTAAAGTATGTTGCAAACCTGCTAGCCAAGTTGGGCGAACTGCGAGATCCTCGCGTTGTTGCTAAAATTCTGGAGCAGAGGCCCTCCATAGCGTTAAGCGTTGGCAAAGAAAGAAGCCTGGCGGCCGTCAGGTATATGAGTGCGGAGAAGGCGGCAGAGGTTGTAAGAAAGCTCGTTGCAAATGCTGACAGCTACGAAGAAGCACTAAGCGTAGCTAGGGCCGTAGATCCCAGGCTCCTCTGGAGGGTTGAAATTAAAGGCTTCATAAAGGGGTCTTCGCTTGAAGCTTTAGTTAAGGCTTCCCTCTCATTAAGGCACGCCGCAGCTTCCTTAAGTAATCGGGAGCTGCACTACCTTCAGCTTGCAGTAGAGGAGAGCAAATACGCAGAGACGGCTCTTAGCAAAGTTAATGAGGAGGAACTAGGCGAAACCGCCAGAAGGCTCCTAAACGAAGCTAAGGCTATAATAGGGGTGGCTCAGGGAGACACAAGTTCCTTAGCAGACTTGCCGCTGGAGGTCTTAATCCCAGTAGTTCAGGATCTCTATATTAATACTGAAGACGTGAAGGAAAGAAGGGCTCTTGAACGCCTTTTAGAACTTTCGCTCACCGGAATAGCAGGTCTATACCAGGGCAAGAGAACAACTTATAACGCCGTTGGTGGGCGGCTTGACCTGAGAAGGTCCGAGCTAAAGTACATAAGAATGGTCAATAACTTTATGACCTATAGAAGACGTGAGAAAGCAAAGAACTTCTCGCTCTTACTGGACATAAGCGGCTCCATGAGGCCATACTCTTCTATGGCGCTAGCAGCCGCCGCTCTGGCTACAGACAGCATAGATTTACTGGTGCTCTTTAACGATACAGTAAAGCTTGTGAAGGGACCTCTGAAGAGGCAGACCATGATAAGGCTGTTGGCGTCGCTTAGGTTCGACGGGTATACTAACATTTCCCAGGCCTTAAGGGCCTCTGAAACCGCTAAGAGGGCTGTCATAATATCTGACCTAAGGCAAACAGTCAGGGACTTGGAGCCCTCTGAAGCTATCTGCAGCTTCATCAGCAAGGGCCGCAGGTTAGCCCTTCTTGCGCCTCCATCGGCCACTTTAGCTGAGATCTCAAAGATACAGGGCTGCGGCGCGAGTGTAGTAACGGTAAGCGGACAGAGCGACGTCATAAGGGCCTTTTCTAAGATTCTCAGGAAAGTTTAAGTCGACGTCTCACTGCTTGTCGCTAGGGCTGAAGCTTGCTAGACCCTGTGACCCGGGCCATCGTCAGCTCTTCGGAAATCCTCTCAGACATTCTAGGTGTTGACCAGCTGGTTGCCTTTAGGGACCTGATGGAACCTATAAAGGAGGAGTATGGGGACTCCTCATTTCCCTCTATAAGGTACTCCAAGGACCCTGATGAGGTAGCTAAGATATTGGCAAGTAGGCTTGCATCAGACTATAACATTTACTATGTCGACGCGAAGAACTTAAAGGGGTTCACTAACTTAACCTTCAGGTGCGGGGACCTTGTCAAAGCAGTAGTGGAGTGGGCTAAGAATAGCGGGGAGTTAGAGGTCCCTAAGATATCTAGGCCCCTCAAGATAGTGGTCGAGCACACCAGCGCTAACCCCATACATCCCCTTCATATAGGGCACGCGAGGAACGCCTGTATAGGGGATTCGCTTGCAAGACTTCTCAGGTCCAGAGGGCACAGTGTTGTGACGAGGTTTTACATAGATGACGTAGGCCGACAGGTGTCCATAGCAGCCCTTGGAGTTAAGCTGCTAGGCATAGACGTGCTAAAAGAGTCGCAGAGGCTCTCAATAAAGCCCGACTCCCTGGTCGGCTGGATTTATGCTGTGACCAGCACCACAATAGACCTTCTAAACGCGAAAAAGGCTGGAAACAGTGAAGAGGCAGAAAAGCTAGCGTCAACCCTTGCTAGACTAAAGTCTCAGGACCCAGGGAACTTCTTTGACAAGCTTTACAATGCGCTCTCCTCCCTTGAGAACCCTGAAGCAGCTGTGGCTGACCTTAATAATAGGTATGAGAAGGGGCTTGAGCCTGAGAAGACCTTGATTAGATCTATGGTTCAAGCAGTCCTCGAAGGCTTCAAACAAAGCCTTGATACTCTTGGCGTAAGCTTTGACCTCTGGGACTGGGAGAGCGACCTGGTCTGGAGCGGGCTCGTGAGCAAGCTTATTGAAGAAGCTAAGGGAAGCAGATACTTCATTAAGTACAAGGACGCTGACGCAATAGATATACCTCAGATAATAAGTGAAGAGGTTCAGTACGACAAGGAGGCCCTCAGCTCTATAAAGCTTCCCAAAGGGTTCTCCCTGCCGCCCCTCATTCTGCTCAGGAGCGACGGGACGACGCTTTACACCACAAGGGACCTGGCCTACAGCGTACTTAAGTTCTCCCAGACCAACGCGGATAAGGTAATTAACGTCATAGGCGCTGACCAGAGGCTCCCACAGCTGCAGCTAAGGGTAGCGCTTTACGGCCTCGGCCATAGGAGGGAGGCGCTAAACCTAATTCATTACGACTATGAAATAGTCAGGCTCACCACCGGCAGCATGCATGGCAGGAGAGGCGAGTATGTCACGCTGGATTCCCTTCTCACGGAGCTCTCCGCACGGGCATTGAAGGAGGTCATTGAGAGAAACCCATCTATGTCAAAAGAGGAAGCCATGACCATAGCTAGGAGTATAGGCGTCGGAGCCATCAGATACTTCATGGTTCACATGAGCGCTTCAAAGCCCCTGACCTTCAGTGTTGACAGGGCTATGAACCTTAGGGAGAGCAGTGGTCCGTACCTTCAATATACGTACGTGAGGGCCGTCAATATACTTGAAAAACACGGGAAGGTTGATCTTAACTCCGTGGACCCAGACAAGTGCACGGAGCCTAGGAGGAGGCTCCTTGTAAAGGCATTGAAGACCCCGCTAGTGATAGCTAAGGCAGCCGATGATCTTGCCCCAGAGGATCTGGTATCACATCTGGCTGACCTAGCGGATAACTTCAATGCATGGTATGAACAGGACTCCGTGATCAGGGAGCCCGATGTTGGGGCAAGGGAACTAAAGGCCTTAATAGTGGACATCGTCAGACAGTCCCTAGGCATTGGTATGAGCGTGCTGGGCATACCAACGCTGAGGAGGATGTGAATGCCCTACCACATAAGGGCTGAAAGGGTTCCTGAGGGAGTTCTGATAACAGGGGACCCGCTGAGAGCCGACAGGTTCACGTCACTACTTGAAAGGCCACGCCTTATAAATGACAACAGAGGGCTCAGGACTTACGTGGGCTTCTACAAGGACAAGGAGGTTGCTATAGCAGCTCATGGAATGGGAGGCCCCAGCGCTGCCATTGTGGTTGAGGAACTAATAAGTATAGGGGCTAAGAAAATTATAAGGGTGGGAACCGCAGGCGCCATCTCCCCAGAGCTAAGGCCTGGAGACGTGCTTGTCGCTGACGCGGCGTCCTCAACATATGGCGGCGCCGGCCTAGGACTTTACTTTGGACCTATATGCCCGCCGTCATCTCCTGACCCAGAGCTCACCTACAGGCTACTGCAGGAGCTATCTAAGTTAGGCGTAAAGGTTGCCAAGGGGCCCGTGTTCTCCAGCGACTCCTTTTACGCGGAGTCCAACGTGCTAGGATTGCTTAAGTCCCTTGGATTTAAGGCCGTCGAAATGGAGTGCGCCACAGTAACGGCCCTGTCACGAATAAGAGGCGTCAGCGCCGCCTGCGCCCTCGTGATAAGCAACTCAGCTGGCTCCCTGCAGAGCGACCAGACGCTGGTGGACAAGGGCCTCACGAGCGCCGCTACTGCATCCCTAGAGGTTCTCATCAGGTAAAGCCTAGGTCCACTACCAAAGAGTTCTTGTGCATCAGCTGTGATGACTTAACAGCCGCAAGGGAGCCCCCGCTGTCCTTAAACATTATGAACCCTCCCCAAGAGGCCCATGGAATTAACGATTTGCCTACGAGCGCCCCAGCATCAACAACCCTCGGCCTCATGGATATGAAGTCCTGCGAGACTATGGAAAATAACTTGTTGTCCCACTGAACTCCCAGAAGCTTGGAGGCTTTCGATGCTGCCTCGCTGAGCCTCAGCGATGCAAAGTAGTAGTCCTGGGCACTGAGCAACTTATGGCGCCAGCTCTCGACAGCTATGCCACTGCTCGATATATTCATCTCAGCCTTCCTTGCGGCTAAGAGGCTATCAACTTCCATGATCACCGTAGCTACTACGTGAGGCTGCTCTGCTATCCTCTCTAATAGCCTGAATTTCCTCGTCGCACCTACCTTAGGTTTATCGCCTCCATAGTCCAGCATATAAACTACGTACTCACCCTTTACCACGCTATCTATATACTTACAGGCTTCAAGCGCCTTCTCAGACCTTGAATCAAGGCATAAGGTGTAAATCGCCCTTTCCGATCTCCTGTGCTTTGAACAGAAGCCCTCGGCCGCAACAGGGCAATATAACCTCTTAAGGGGGTCATCAGCTTCATCTAGGGGGCCGTTGTGCCACTGGCAAAATGACTGCCACGGCTCCTGGGCTATCTTGAGCTCTGACGTATACTTAAAGACGTCAGAGTAGCCCTCAGGCTGCACTAAAAGATGGTCCAAGGACGCAGGATACATGACTACGTCCATGCTTTCCTGTGACGTTACGAACAGGAAACCCTTTGGAGGCTCAACCTTCCTTAGCGCAGGTTCGCCTATTCTCTGCTTTATAAGCCTTAGAATGGCTCTGGTAGCCCCCACAGTAATCATCGAGATATGAAGTCAACCTGACGGAGGATATTAAGTTTACCCGGGCCTCCCGCTCTCCGAGACAAACATTTAATTGTTAAACCTTAAGTCAATCACAGGAGGCTAACCATGGCTGCTGAGCAACTGAGCCCTAGCGAGCTTGAGCTTCTCAAAAAGCTCGCAAGTCTTGGTGAGCCGCTAGACCTTGAGAAATCGGAGGAGCTTATAGGTATGCCTGCTAGCAGCGCCGCGAGTTTAGCAAGCCTTCTCGAGGCTAAGGGTCTTGTCAAGGTTGATAGGAGAACGGCCACCAAGATACTTTTGACGGAGAGGGGCGAGGAGGTCCTAAGGAACGGACTACCTGAAGAGAGGCTTCTCAAGCTGTTGGAGGCCAACAATGGCTCTGTAACAGTTGATTTAGCCAGAAGCTCCCTTGGGAACGACTTCAATATAGCTGTCGGAGTGGCCATGAAGGCCGGCTATATAAAGATAGTTAATGGTGTGATAACTCTCATAGACCATGAGGGTTTCAAGGCCAGCGTAATCAACCTGAAGGGAGGCCTTAGGAGCATAAAGGAGGGAGGGCTCGTAAGCGAGAAAATAGTTGACGTCCTGAAGGGCAGAGGGCTTGTAAAAGTTGAGCAAAAAAGCCTGATAAGTATAAGGCTGTTACCTCAAGGGCTCTCGCTGGCGTCCGCTAAGCCAAGCATAGCAAAGTTATCCCATGAACTTATAGCCACAGGCAAATGGAGAGAATACACATTAAGGCCCTACGATGTTAGCGCAGAACCGCCATTAAGGATGCCTGCAAGAAAGCACTTCTTTGCTGAGTTCATAGAGGAGCTTAAAGATCTCATGAAGGAGATGGGTTTCGTCGAAGTGAGTGGCCCCCTCGTTGAGTTGGAGCTATTCAACTTCGATGCGCTCTTTCAGCCCCAGGACCACCCAGCCAGGGAGATGCACGACACGTTCTGGCCCGACCTACCACCAGCTGACCTAAGCGACTATGCTGACATAGTTGCCAGGGTTAGGTATGAACATGAACATGGCTGGGGATATCAGTGGGATGAAGGCGTAGCCTCAAGGAGAATTCTGAGAAGCCAGACCACCGCGGTAACCATAAGGGTTCTCGCCTCCAGGCCCAGGCCTCCCATCAGGTTCTTCACGATAGATAAAGTCTTCAGGGCGGATCCGGTGGACGCCACCCACCTATCAGACTTTCATCAGCTAGATGGAATTATGGGCTGGGAAGACTTCACGTTTAGGGACTTACTTGGTTTCCTAAGCGAGTTCGGCAAAAGGCTTGGCCTGGAGCTTAAGTTTAAGCCTGCCTACTTCCCGTTCACGGAGCCCAGCGTGGAGGGTTATGCAAGAATAGGAAGTAGCATGGTTGAGGTCTTCGGCGCGGGTCTCTTCAGGCCAGAGGTTCTAAGAATTGCTGGCGTTGATTACCAGGTGGGCGCCTGGGGCATGGGCGTTGAGAGACTGGCCCTGGCACGCTTTGGGCTTCATGACGTTAGAGACCTCTACTCTAAAGACTACGACTTTCTGAGGTCATTTAAAGTCAAGGTGTGAGGCCATGGTAACGCTCAGGTTTAGGCCTGAGAGGCTGGTGGAGACTACAGGTATAGACCTGGACATAGTTGAGGAGGCGCTTTTCAGATTAAAGTGCGAGACTGAGCTTAACGACAACTATCTCTCAGTTGAGATAAACCCGGACAGGCCAGACATGTTTATCTCTGAAGGCATAGCAAGGGCCGTCAGAGGCATAGAGTCCATAGAACTTGGCTGGACTCCCTTAGATGGGAGGCTCAGGGACAGCGGCCTGGAGCTCGTCAACGAGATGCCGGGGACGAGGCCTTACATAGCTGCTGCCGTGGTATATAATGTAAACGTTGACTCGGAGTCCTTCCTTGAGGAGCTCGTTCAGTTCCAGGAGAAGCTCCATGATACTGTAGGAAGGAGGAGAAGGAAGGTAGCAATAGGGTTCCACGACCTGTCGAAGGTTAAGTCCAAGAGGCTCAGGTACGGCATGTTACCGCTCAAGAGCAGCATGGTACCCCTTGGTAGAAGCGAACCCATGCCGATAGCTGAGGTTCTGAGGAGCACAGAGCAGGGGGTAAAATATGGTAATATAAGTTTGGCTGAGGGTCTCCACCCGGCATTTACAGATGATAGTGGGGCCGTGCTCTCGCTGCCTCCAGTGATAAATTCTGAGCTCACCAGGGTTGAGGTCGGCACCAGGGACCTTCTAATCGACGTCACCGGAACAGACCTTGCTTCCGTACTTAAGGTGCTGGACATCATAACGCTTAACTTAGCCGAAAGGAGAGGAACTTACATAGGTCTCGTCAGGATAGTTCCAAGGACAGGAGAGCCTTTAAATGCGCCAGTACTTAAGAGCAGGGAGCTGAGCCTTGATATAAATTACGTAAACAGGGTCCTAGGGACGGACCTAACAGTTGATGAGGTTGTACTCTCGCTGCTTAAGATGAGGCACATAGCCTCGCCTGAGAACGACCATGTAAAAGTTATGGCTCCCCCATTCCGTTATGATATAATATCTGAGATAGATCTCGTAGAAGACGTCGCCATGGCGTTAGGCTATGACTCCCCCAAGCTTTCACCGAGCAAGTACATGAACAACGCGAGAGGATCGCTGTTAGACCACACCCTGCTCTCAAGGGCGGCACGCGACATAATGACAGGGCTTGGCTTCACTGAAGTTATGAGCTATATATTGACCAGCTCCTCCTTACTGAGGCTCTTTGATATGATCAGTGACGCTGTAGAGCTCAAAAATCCTGTACAGGAGGAGCTAGATGTCTTAAGGCCCTCCCTCATACCCCAGCTACTTCAGCTCATGTTCTTCAACGTCAGCAAGACCAAGCCTGTTAATATCTTCGAGATAGGCAAGACCGTTAAAAAGATCGGCTCTGAAGTAGTAGAAGACTTGAAGCTGGCTGCCGCTACCATGGACGACACAGTAAGCTATGAGGACGTTCAAGCCGTTGCTTACGCATTTATAAGATCCTTTGGCCTCAAGCCCAGCGCCAAACCTCTCACAGCTAGTTGGCTTCTCGCAGGCAGGTCCGCCTCGCTCCTAGCTAACGGCCACGAGATTGGAGTTATTGGCGAGATAAGCCCTGTTGTACTGGATAAGCTCAACGTCACGTACCCGGTGGCCGTTTTTGAACTCTCGTTAACAGAGCTCCTAAAGGTGATAAGGGCTGGAGCTGCAGGACAGGAGCCCTGACTACCCCGTGCCAGTTAAGAGGATAGGCTTCAGAGGCGTCCTGAAGAGGATCCTAATAAAGTCGCCCCAGGGGATGTTCGCCTTTGACGCGAAGATCAACGTATATGTGGACATCTCATCTAACAGGAAGGGGGCCCACCTGTCTCGCAACGTCGACGCCATGCAAATACTGGACTCCTTCCCCCAGGAGTCGTGGAGCCTTGAAGGACTTGCAGAGAGCATTCATGATCAGCTTCTGAATCTTCACAGCTACAGCGATAGCGCCGGCGTTGAGCTATATACAACGTATTGGGCGAGGGCAGTCTTTGAGGATATAGAGTCCCTGGAGCCGGTTAGAGTTAAAGTTGCCGTGGCAGGAGGAAGATATGAAAAGACCTTCCTGACCAGCGTCTCTGTAAAAGGTTTCACTGTATGCCCCAGCGCACAGAGAACTATAGCTGACATGTTTAACTATAGCTCCACGGCGCCTAGCCATAGCCAAAAAGTGATGCTTAAAGGCTCCATAATATCCCACAAGCTTCACATAATTAGCGTTGATGATATCGCATCGGCCCTCTGGGCCTCCCTCTCGGCGCCGGCCTTTACGTTACTTAAGAGGTCTCAGGAGGCAAAGCTTGTCTTTGGAGCCCACAGAAACCCAAGGTTCGCTGAGGACGCCGTCAGGGAAGCCGTGAGGAGGCTCAGATGCCTAGTCGACGAAAGCCTTCCCGGGAATACTGTGCTTAGAGCAGAGATCTATAGCCTGGAGAGCATACATCCGCATAACGTTTTCGCTGTTGCAGAGGGAAAAGTGGAAGAGCTGCCTAAGATGGGCTGCGGCGTTTAAAGTTACGCTAAGGAACCCTCATTATTGATGTTGCGCGGCATAGGATAATCAGCTTCACACCTCTACATATGCACGCTTTTAAATTAATAGTTTAAAAAGAGTCTAAAGTAAATAGTAAATATCAAGTGGGTACCGTTCCCTATTAGTGGTGAACACGGGTGGCAAGGCTTGCGATGGTCAGCAATGGAACTATCGCGGCACTCTATGACGGCAACTTCTACATAAGGAGCATTTATTATCCCATGCTTGACCAGCACCATAACCACTCAGTAAACGGCGCCTTTAAGATAGGTCTATGGAAGGACGGCCAGATGCTATGGCTCGAAAACGTGGACAAGTCTATTGAAATGGACAACCTGATAGCCAGGGCTATTTTTAGATTGAGCGACGCTACAGTGGAGCTTACTTCGTTGGCCTCTCAAACAAGGCCAGCAATAATAACTAAGGTTAGCGTAAAGGGTGAGGGCCTCTTTAGGTTCATACAGTACAACGACTTCAGACTCAACAACAGTGAACTTGGTGACACGGCGCTCTACGACCCTCGACTCGATGCCATGATCCACTACAAGGGAAGTACCTGGTTCGCGGTTACCTCATCACATAAACTCTATGAGTATACCACAGGAAGGAGAGACCAAGGAGCTGTGCTTGGAGACTGCCAGGACGGTGTTCTGAACAAAAACCCGATAGCTCAGGGCTCCGTTGACAGCGCTGTCTCAATAGCTGCCAAGGAGTTCTACCTTTACATAGTTGCTGGAAGAAGCTATAACGACCTTGTGGAATCTTTAAAGGACATGAGGGCAAGTCCTGGTGAGCACTTTGAGCGCGACAGCAGGTACTGGAACGTTCTTACAGAGCCTGTCAAGGATGTAAAACTCTTGAAGCAGGGCGTCGCCGTACTCATCGGCCACATGGGTAATAATGGCGAAGTACCTGCCTCGCTGGACACCAGCATCCTCAAGTTCAACCTTGACACATATGCATATACATGGCCAAGGGATGCAGTTCATGTAGCCATAGCCCTTGACTCTATGGGCTACTGGTCCTTCACCAGGAGGTTCTACGAGAAACTATTTACAGAGCTGATGATTCCTGAAGGCTACCTTTACCAGAAGTATAACGCTGACGGCACTTTTGGAAGTACATGGCATCCATGGACCTCTGAGACTGAAATTAGTAAGAACATACAGGAGGACGAGACCGCCCTGGCAGTCTACGGTTTCTGGTACCATATAGTGACCTCTAATGATTACTTCCTGCTACGGGAAGTCTATGAGAATTTGGAAAAGGCCACAGAGTTCATGGCAAGTTTCATTAATGAGAAGTTGTCCCTGCCTTTGATGAGCTACGACCTCTGGGAGGAGAGACTTGGAGTTCACGCGTATACGGTCGCCGCTGTCTATGCTGCCATGAAGAGCGCTGCAGACATCGCGAGGAGGCTTGGAGTATGGAGCAAGGAGGACAAGTGGAGACACCTAGCTAAGGCCATCCAAAACGGCTTCAGGGAACACATGTTTAACAGGGACGGAGGCCACTTCTACAGGATGATAGTGATAGATAAGGACAGGGTTGTCGACGTTGATAAGACCGTAGATTCCTCAATCCTGGCAGCTGGCCTCCTTGGCCTCGTGGATCCTTCAGATCCCATGTTTGAGAGCACCGTAAAGGTTGTGAGAGATAAATTGTGGGTTAGCAGGGTAGGAGGCCTTGCAAGGTATGAAAACGACTACTACCAAAGAATCGCTGGTGACTACGCGGGCATACCTGGCAACCCATGGATAATAACTACCATGTGGCTGGCGCAGAGCTATATATTGCAGAGCGACTTCGACTCTGCAAAGCAATTAATGACGTGGGTTGAGGGAGTAGCCTCCCCCACTGGGATGCTGCCAGAGCAGGTCAGCCCCTTCGATTCGGCGCCGCTCTCAGTAATGCCGTTGGCGTGGAGCCATGCTGAATACATAAAGACTTACTTCATGTTAGGCAGCAAAAGCCTGCTGCCGCCGGGCTAATCGCCATACACAAGCGCTTATCTTGCTTAAATAAGCGCGCTGCCTTTTAATAGAGATAGGTGTCTAACTTAGCTACGGAGTGCAGTTCATCGATACTTAAATGGTATACATCAAGGCCCTGGGCGCTTAGCTGCGACAGCGTAGCCTACTACTGCGAGCCTATAGATGGAGGCCTTACCCTCATAGTGGAGGGGTGTGGTGAGAAGGCCTTTGCCCCCATTTCCATACTGCCCGATGGATCAGTCCTGGAACTGGACTCCTCCGCCACGTGGCTTAACTCTATATTGAGCTCTTCTACCGCTGCATTCCAATCAAGCTGCAGTGGGCCCAGGAAGATAAGGGAGCTAAAAATAGTAAGTTCGGGGCTCAGGTCCATAAGCTACGAGGCCGTAGATGAAGGCGGTGAAAGGTTACTGATAAAGGCCTTAAGGCGCCTTGAAAACGACAACATAGAACACCTGGTACTCAGGTACTTAACGTTTGTAAACTATAAGCGGGTCCCCAAATTCATATGCAACTTAACTTATAAGAGTTCGCCCTACATTATTATCACGAACTTTGTTGACGGATTTCCAGCGGCTACGGCCTATGTCAATGACGCCTCTAACAGGTCTACTGCTAACGTGAATTCCATAGGGCCTAAGATAGGGTTGGCTATCTCGGAGCTTCATAACGTCATGATGACATGCAGCGAAAGCTGGTGCAGGCCAGAGCCCATAACGGACGCTGACATCAAGAGGTGGCTTGAAAGGATCAGCTGGAGGTCTTCATGGCTGAGAGATAAGGGCTCCCACATGCTTCCATACAGCGACAGGCCTCTGGTTTATGAGGCCGCCGACTCCTTAGAGGAGCTAGTAAGCTTCCTGGAGCCACTTGCAGAGAAGCTCCTTGGAAGAACCAAGCTGAGGATTCACGGTGACCTTCACCTCTACCAAATAGTAGAGTCTCAGAAGGGAGACATATACATAACGGACTTTGAGGGGGAGCCGTACAAGATGCCTGCAAGTAAGCTCGAAAAGGAACCTATAGCAAGGGACTTAGCTGCGCTGGCGAGAAGCATTGACTATGCCGCAATGATGGGCGAGCAGCTGAGGACCGGCGCCTCCCTTCTTCAGGTCTCGTCGTGGCCTCCAGAGGAGCTTCTTAGATGGGAGAAGGAGGCCTTTAAAAGCCTCCTGGAATCATACGTGAGGAACGCCGAGAGCAAGGGGCTTAGCAACCTCCTGGACGGCCTCTCATCGCTTTTCTTTTGGCTTATTGAGAGGGCTAGTTATGAGTCCGTTTATGAAATCGTCGCACGCACCGGATATCATTATGTGCCCCTGAACGCTATAATAAGGTACAAGGAGGACTTCGACGAACTGGCGAAATATGTTAAGGAGTTCTCTTCACAACAATAAGGCCTGTCACGCTACGTATGGGTCAATATAGCTACTAGGGGGTTGACGGAGTCTATTATGACGAAGCCGTAACGTATGAACTGCAGCCTGGATCCCTTGCCGTAGTTACTTATGTAACCTTCAGCCAGGCCATCATGTTTTATTAAGTTCAGGCCGTCAGGCTCCAGCACCGTCAGCCGGACGGAGCTCGCCTCAGGTACCCACTGAATTATCGGGTAGCCTCCTCTCCTGGCCTCTTCAACGCTGTCATTCTTAAACACAAGTAAACCATCGTTGGCGTTCACTGCATAGTTTCCTAGGCCGACTAGCCTTACCATGGGAACCTTAGCGTCATCGCTTGGAATATAGATGTAGTCCCCATCGCATACCTTTATCTCGCGAACTGCCTGCGGCCTATTGGGATGTAAAGGTATCTTTGCCACGTGACAGCCGGGCTGACTTAACTTCATCCTGATGCCGCGGCCGCCTGTGAGCTCCACAAACATAAGCCTGTCAGCTATAGGGTCAAGCCTCTTCCTGTTAACCGCAGCTAAGTTTGCCCAGCTAAGCTTGGCATCGCCTGGCCTTACACCGACGTCAAGGATTACATCCCTTATAGACTCGGGCAATATGCCGCGCCTACGAAGCCCAGCTATCGTGCCAAACCTTGGATCGTCAAGACCCATGAACTCGCCAGGTCTATCACTCATGATCTTCTTTATGTAGCTCTTGCTCATTATAAAGCCTTCGAGTTTTAACCTTCCAAAGTGTATGTAGGTGGGCTCAGGCCACTTAAAGCATCTGTAGACGTAACCTTGTTTTAGTGTATTAAGCTGATGCTCCTTACCCCTGAGCACGTGCGTGATACCCATTAAGTGATCATCAACGCTTACTGCAAAGTTATAGGTGGGCCACACTATATACTTGTCTCCAGTCAGCGGGTGAGGATGGGCGTCAGTATCGATGATCCTAAAGGCCACCCAATCCCTGAGGCTGGGGTTTGGGTCGTTGACGTTCGTCTTAAATCTTACTACCGCCTCTCCCTCCTTGTAGTGCCCTGAGAGCATCTTGTCAAACTCCTCTAGCTGCCACTCAGGTGGCTTGTCCCTGTACTCTGGCGGCATGCCCTCGGATATCAGCTTCTTGCTCTGCTCTCCTCCCAGGTCCACGTAGGCGCAGCCCTTTGAGAGGGCCTCCTTCATAGTTGAATAGAATATCTCCATGCGAAGGCTCTGTATGTACTCCTCGTCCCACTTAACTCCAAGCCACCTGAGGTCCTCCTTAATCATATCATAGGCCTCCTTCATAGGCGTTTTGGTCCTAGGGTCCGTATCCTCAAACCTTAGCACCATCTTACCCCTGTACATCCTCGCGTACTCGTAGCTCAATATTGCGGGCCTAGCATTACCTATGTGAATTACGAAGTCAGGGTTAGGGGCAAACCTGGTGACCACTTTACCCTCCTGAGCGTTAGGGAGCGGGGGTAGAACCTTCTGCTCGGGCTTCTGCTTTTTCTGACCCTCCTCCACGGCTTCGCCGAACTCCCTTGCCAGCGTGTCGCGCTGCTCCTCTGCACTCATGGAGTTAACCTTATCTACCATCTCCTTTACTATGGGCGCCAGCTCCCTGGCCCTCTGCCTGAGCTCTGGGTGCTCAGCTATGAGCGCCGACATTACGCTGTTTACCATTGCTTTGCCTCCATGCTGCACCGCATTGCGTAACGTAACCCTGTAGACTAGAGACCTCAGCTCGTCTAAGCTCATGTTTACTTCTCCCTCTGGGCACTAAATACTGCAAGATCCTTTAAGGCTCTATAGGCCTTTTCGTCCACTATGAGCCCCGAGGCCTTCAGCATGTCGAGCTTTTCCACAGCAAGCCGAGAGTAGCTGTTGGCGAGGCTCTGTACGTAATCGAGGGCTCCCGCGCTCTTTATAGCCTCAGCTGCCTCCTTAAGCTTCTCCTCCGAGCTATTTCCGTTAAAGACATCAATTAGGAGCTCCTTGACCCTTTCATTACTTGAGGCCGCCTTCAGGACCAATATGGTTTTCTTACCCCGCCGGAGATCGCTGTAGACGGGCTTGCCGGTCTTGGAGGGGTCCCCAAACACTCCAAGTATGTCATCCCTTATCTGGAATGCTAGGCCTACGAGCCTCCCATACTCCCCCATGGTCTCTATTACCTCATCCTTGGCCTTCGCGGCTATTGCGCCTAACTTTGCTGACGCCTCCACTAGCGCCCCTGTCTTAAGATATATCATCCTTAGATAGTCCTCTGCGTCCACGTCCCAGCTCCTCTCGAAGAGCATATCATAACCTTGGCCTTCAGCCACTTTGCGGGAAGCCTCTGTTAGGGCCTGCACTGCCTTAATTACGTACTCCTCGTCAAGGCCCTTCTCGAGGCTCCTCAGAATTGACGCGAAGGATAGTGAAAACATGAGGTCACCGGCGGTAATTGCCAGCGGAACTCCATAAACCTTGTGGACTGTGGGCACCCCTCTCCTGAAGTCATCGTTGTCCATAATGTCGTCATGCACCAAGGTGAAGTTGTGGAAAATCTCCACGGCCGAGGCGAGAGGAATTGCGCGCGCCTCAGCATCAACGCCGCCTAGAGCTCTGGCCGCGGCAAGAACTACCAGTGGCCGTAGCCTCTTTCCGCCTGCCTTTATTAAGTGAAGCGATGCCTTGTAAAGCTCCTCGGGGGCGCCCTTTACTACGTCATATATGTCCGAGTTCACTAATGGTACGTACTTCTCCACGAGCTCGTTCATATCATCAAATGTCATTGTTCCGTCTCCTCCAAAGAAGTGTCATAGCTCTGCTATTTAAGTAACTACCAATGTTTATGCCTCTTGATTCCAACTCATCCCTGAGCCGACCCCATATGGTAATGCTGGCAAGCCAGAGGTCCTGGGGCCTCTTACTGCCGCTCATTAACATCGCTGCCTTCAACTGATAAAGTATCTGTGAAACGTACCTCTCTAGTCCTTCGCGGCCTGCCGAGAGCGCCCTGAGGGCGGGGGCTGCGAAGCCGCCTATGTCGGCGCCTAGAGCTATAGCCTTAGCCACATCATGGCCGTCCCTGAGCCCCCCGCTTCCAATTATATACGCGTCTGGGGCCGCAGCCCTAGCCTCCACTATTGCAATGGCCGTGGGGTTACCCCACAGGTCTGCCATGCTAGCTGGGTCCCTGAGCGGCGCCCCATGCTTAGCTTTAGACCTGAGGGCCTCTATCTTGATCCAGTTGGTGCCCCCTAGCCCCGCCACGTCAAAGCACTTAACGCCAACTGAGCGCAGCACACTAATATCTTCAGCGCTGAGGCCTGTGCCCACCTCCTTAACTATCACGGGAACAGGCATCTCCTCTACGAGCTCCGCCACCTTCTCCAGCACGCCGCTAAACTTGGTGTCGCCCTCGTCCTGGAACAACTCCTGTCCAACATTGAGATGTATCGCTATGGCGTCGGCCCCTATAATCTCCACAGCCTTTAAGGCCTCCTTCACTCCATATCCTTTGGCCAGCTGCGCTCCGCCAAGGTTAGCGACTATGAAGGCATGCGGAGCCCTCTCCCGCACCACGGAGAAGGTGTGAACCACTGAAGGGTCCTCTATCGCCGCCCTTTGGCTTCCAACTCCCATGGCTATTCCAAACTTCTCAGCCACCTCGGCTATGGCAGCATTTATAGGCTCTGCGTCAGGGTGACCCCCCGTCATGCCGGTTATTATTAAAGGCGCGCCTAGCTCGTGGCCGCAAAACTTAACCGAGAGATCTACGTCCTCCAGGTTGGCCTCAGGGAGCGACCTGTGAACCATCCTTACGTACTCTAGCAGCGTGGTCTCCTGAGGCTCCACGCTGCCTTTCCTTACAATGTCTATGTGCTCAAGTTTACGAGCGCTCGTAAACGTCATTCAGCGGCTCACTCGTGCAGTCTTGTAAAGGAGGGACTTAAATAAGGGCCTAGGTTCCACGCTTGCCCGGCCTACTAGCCCTGTGGCTGCTCAGAACCTCTTATGCTCTTAAGCTCGTCCAGAACTTCAGCATATATGAACCCTATTATTATCCACGCTATAAATATGTCAACCTCCAGCTGAAGGTTCTTTGACATGAAGCTCAACGACATAGCCCACAAACTTATAATGGTTGCACCAAATCCTATTAAGACGTCTACCAGCTTCCGGGCTATCCAATTAAATGACCTAAGTGAGTCAAACGTCATGGCTCTGCGCAGCCCTCTGAAGCCTTCAAGAATATATGAGAAGTTGGCGGAAAGGTGTACGAATAAGTTAGCGAGACCGGCCAGGCTGCCATAAACTAGGAACAACGCAAAGGGCCTCTCATAGAGCGCCAGTATCGGAAAAGTCACCATGCCATAAATTATTACTGTGACTACCACCGCATTAAACGGATGGTCGCCCCTTACGACTGCCAAGCCCTTATATAGCATGTTGTTCTTTGCCATTGCGTAAAGGGTCCTTGACGTGGCAGCCATGAATGACAAGGGCGCTAAGATACCATCGTTGAATGCAGCAAAAATGAGAGGTATTATGTAAAGATCCCTGTAAAACTTGCGCATAAAGTCTATAACTGGTATTCTCGCCGTTAATATGAAGTTTAATTGGCCAGTTGTCAGGGAAGCGTCCAGAAGTGAGTATATCACCAGACTGGCAAGGAGTCCACCCGCTATGACCACAATTATTGCAGCTTTACCTATGTACTCTTTCCTTATGGCCTCCCCGCCCAGCGGAGTTATGGAGCCATATCCTGTGGGTATGCCTATCGCGAAGAGGATACCGGCTGCCAAAAGTGACGACGATGGTATTGACTTTAATGAGAACGGGTTGTAAAACCTGAAGCCTGCTATCATGAGGTTAACTAAACTTATGTAGATCAGCGCGGCCAGCTCCACTATTGAAGCTATTTCGGCATATTTTGCCGAGGGCCTTATGCCCAAGATTAGGAATGCCGCCGCTGGAATGTATATTATGATGGCTGCCAAAAGGGGGTCCAAGTGAAGCGCGTATCTTAGGACATAGGCGGCCCCCAGGAAGTAGGCAGAGCCGTAGATAACAGAGTACATCATGTAGAGCCAGCCCGTTTCAAGGCCCAACCTTCGCGTTAGGCTGTAAAGCGCGTATATATAGTAGCCCCCAGCCTCGCCGTACCTCTTTGAGAGGCCATAGACTACCGCGGCATTTAACAATACCAGAAGCGTTCCTATTATTATCACTACTGGGGCGAAACTTCCTGTGTAGAAGACCACCCCTGTGGCGTAAGTTAGCAAGGAAAGCAGCGCTGCCTGCCCTCCAAAGGATAAAAACACTAAATCGAGCAGGCTTAGCTTTCTGCTCAGCTGCCCGCTTGCCGTTATTGTCCTCTCCGAGGTCTTCATTGATTGGGCTACCTTCTCATTTAAATAACCTCATGCTAGTTAAAAGTCTTACTGGGGTGTTTAGGTTTCGCTGACTGCAGGGAACTCTATGAACAGCTGATCGAGACCAGGGAGAGGATAAAGGACCTGAGAAGTCAACTTGAAAGCCTTCTGAGCGACCTCAGGCTGGTAGTCGCTTCTCGGAACGATCTTATATCATGTTTAAAGCTCCACTCCCCGACCTACTTCTCATGGCTTGAACTTAAGCCTGAAGAAGCAGAGCCTGAAGCCTCTCGGGACGAAGCGTTTGAGATTTCCCCTGATGACTGCAACAGAGTTCGTCAGTTACTCGTGAGGGAGAAGTCGCTTGAGTCCTCATTAACGTTTAGGCTGGCTGAGGCCAACGTTTCCATAAGAAACGAGGTTATTAGGCTCGCGGGTCTGGCAGCTCTCTGCAGGCATTTTGAACCCGAATTGTCTGAAAAGATAAGTAATGAAGTGCTTGACCCTCTTCTTTCTAAGTATCTTTCAATAGAGTGAGGCGATCCTAGGAGGCTCCCGATTTCCTATTCACGGCCTTACGCAGCTTTCTCGCTATGTACGCTACAACTTCAAGGAGCGCTAAAAGCTGCACGAAGTCTATATTCACGGAGAACTTGCCCAGGTCGTTGACAATGAGCACCACTAGGGGATAAATTACTACTTTAGCGTGCAGAACCGCCATATCGAATACAAGTGAGCCAACGTCGGCTCCTACCATGTAAGCAAGGAATGGAAACCTGTATCTGGGGTAAAGCGCTAGCAAAAGGAGATACAGGAGCAGTGAAACCGCTATGGACGAGTCCGAGAAGGCCCTTGTAGCAGCTGAACCTATCATGTAGCCTAGGAGCAGTGAAATTATGGAGAGCACGCTTAGCACGGCCATTTCAAGTTTTCTTATGAATTCACGCTGGAACTCTGACCCCGTATCGGCGTTGCTCACTGCAGACCCCCAGTTGCTGGCACGTGATGTCACATGGGCTGAAACGGATCTAAACTTTTTACATCCATCTTATCCCTTTACTCGGTAAACCGATATGGACAAACATGGCTGGTTTAGAAGGCATTTGATGTCGCCCGTGGACGCCTCGCTTTTAGAGCCCCTTAGGTTGCAGCCTGGCATGACAGTGGTGGACCTGGGCTCAGGGCCTGGGAGGTTCACAATACCCGTGGCTAAGATCGTCACCCCTGGGAAAGTCTATGCAGTGGACATAGATAAGGAGTCCATTCGTATCGTTGCTGAAAGAGCCTCGGAAGAAGGCCTCTCCAACGTTGAAGTTATAGAAGCTGACGTGATCCAAGGAGTTGGGTTACCTGATAACGTGGCAGACGTAGTGATAATGGCTAACGTGCTGCACGATTTCATTCATGAAGGAGTTTCGCAGGCCGCGCTAGGAACTGCTGTGCGACTGCTAAAGAGTGGGGGAAGGCTTGCGGTCTACGAGTTTAAAAGGGAGGCGCTCTCCTTCGGGCCCCCCTCAGTGGTTCAGGGTGTCCCCTGAGAAAGTGGCTGAAGAGCTAAGGGCCGTGGGCTTAGCATCAATCAATGTAGTTCAGAACGTTAGCGAGACTCATTACCTAGTTATCGGAGTTAAGCCCTGAGCCAAGCTGTAAAGGCAGCCCCTATTTAAATTCAGGGTAGAGTTTTACAAGACGTAAAAGACGATGGCTTCTGCAGGAGCAGCCTTTAGTAAGACTATGCAAGTATCAACGTTCTGCGCGGGCAGGACAGCTACCAACAAAGGTCGGTCAACGACGGATTCCTTACTTTAAACCTCTCATTATGGGACGCTAACCCCCTCTCGTGATAAGCCAATGCCTCCCAGTAGCCATCCTCGTAGTCCCTCAGAAGCTCGATCTTCGAGACCCACTTAGTCCCCTTCCAGCCGTACAGAAGCGGACTGAAGATCCTTGCGGGACCCCCATTCTCATCAGGCAGGGCCTTACCATCCATGCCCACCACGAGCGCCGCGCTCTCAATGGCTACATCGATCGGCATTACAGAGGTGTAACCGGAATGACTCCATGAGTAGACCCATTTGGCGTCCTCCAAGCTACCGAGCTTCCTGAAAAGGTCTTTCAGTGGGACCCCAAGGTACCTCCGGCCTTTAACGCTCCAGCCTGTGACGCAGTGGAAGTCCTCAGGCCCCAGGTCCCTGGCCTCGCTCATTATGTCAGCGAGCCCCAGCTCTAGCGAGCTGCCGTCTGGCCCCACTAAGACCAGCTTCCAGGAGCCCCTTTCAATCCTTGGGATTTCCCCCTCGGCTGAGTAGATTACGAACTTAGGTATGGCCACCTGGCCAGGTGGCAGCTCGGTGGCCGCGCACTCCTTAGAGGTCATTACTTGGCTTAGAACTTCGCCTTCCTTAACCTCGCCTCTCTTAAGCAGCTCCCCCTCGGGCGGCATTAAGGCAAGGCCGTTAGTGAAGAGGACACCGGTCAGATTTATGAAAAATGACTTCCTGACGACCACTCTAAGCTGACCCACCTCGCTTGCCCCGCTAATCAACTTGAACACGTGTAGATCGTAGGACCTTCCTATCAGTTCATGGCCGGAGTAGACGGCGTTCAAGTCAACAGAGCCCGTCAGTTCAATGATTCTCCTTAGCCCAGCCGTAGCCTCGCCCTTAATATCATCGAGTGACGCTAGCTTGTCGGTTGAGGAGCACTCAAAGGCCACCGGCATACCTATTTTTGCAAGCCTCCGATTAAGGTAAGCCCTGCATCCTAAGATGTTAGGTACGGTCGTCATATCTCCCTTCCGGAGCGGAGGGGCCCAGAATTTAAGGCAGAGTTACTTACGGATAGCCATGGATATCAGGAGACTGATAGATGGCGTGCCCAGGAGATACAGGCCGTTGGCTTCAATACCAAGCGCCGCAATTATAGCCAAACTGTTGCTGGACACAGGGGTTCTCAGGATACCAACAGGCCTTGCAATTGATGCCGCAGGCGCTGCCCTGCTCTCGTCAGTGGCCGGCGTTTCAGTAGCGATTAGGAGGCGCAACAGAAAAGCGCCATCCAGCAACATGAGCTTCAGGATAATAGAGGTCGTGACCGCGGGCACCGCTGAAGAGAGGGCTCAGGCCTCCCAGCTGTTGGCCTCCATAATAAAGGAGAGGGCCAAGGCTGGCAGGGCCAGGTATATGATAATTTCAATGCTTCAGGGAGGCTACAGCAGGACCCTCATAGGTGTCATGAACCCAAACCCCTCAGAAGTTAGCATTGAGGCAGAGATTTTGAAGACGCTCATATCAATGAACGTTAAGGGCGCGAGGCTTAGCGAGCTGGAAGAGGTGCCAGAGTCCCTTGTGAAGGGCCTTGAAGCCCTCGAGCCCACCGGTAAGGGCGAGCCGGTCATAGTGGAGCCCTCCAGGGGCTCCCTTCCATTGATGTCTTCAGAGGAACAGGCTGCAGGGCTTAGGCTTGGAGTTGCCTACGAGGGCGCCTACCCGAGGCCTGTACAGCTCACCGTAGATGATATAAAGGGTCATGTGGCCATTTTCGGCTCAACTGGCACGGGTAAAACCACGACCTTGACTACAATACTTGAGGGCCTCAGCAGCATTGGAATTAATTTCGTGGCTTTCGACTGGGCTGGCGAGATAAATAGGTTGATCAATGACAGCCTGGAGAGGTGGAGCCCCCTCAAGGATGGGGGCATTAACCCGTTCACTGACAAAGGACTCCGGTCGTCCCCGGAGCTGCTGCTGGACGTGCTTAGCAGCGCCATGAATCTGACCCAGCCCCAGAGCTACATAGTTATGAGGGTCTTCAACGACGGCATACCGAGGAGCTTCAGCGAGCTTCAGGAGGCCATAGAGGCGTACCCTGAGGAGGCCAAGTGGGACAGGGAAGTCAAGAGGGGGCTGTTAAGGAAAGTCGCCATAGTTGCCAGCGCCAGGTTCTCCAACATCTTTAATGGCTCTGTGGACCTCGAGGAGCTGGAGGGAAGCCCAAGGGTAGTGCTGCTTGACGAGATAGAGAGCTACACAGTCAGAAGAGCCTACTCGCTAATAATGCTTGCGGCCATGTTCTCCCGCAGGAACAGGACTAAGCCCGTGGTAGCTGCAATAGATGAGGCCCATAACCTCTTTAGCGATGATAATGACCTCCTGGGCCGCATAATGGCTGAGTCCAGAAAGTACGGGCTCTACATAGCCTTGGCAACCCAGAGCCCCTCAGCGGTGCCCAACGACGTGCTACTGAATGCCAACACTAAGATAGTTCACGCCCTTAGGAGTCTCAGGGATAAGGAGGTTATAGTTCAGAGCATGAACTTATCTCACGATATGATTAACCTCCTTGATAAGCTGCAGCCCGGCGAGGCCATAGTTCAGTCACCCACCATTGTAAACCCCATTCTCATAAAGGTCCAGCTCAGAGCCCCACTGAGGGACAGCGTTAGCAACGGCCGGGTCGGAGAGCCAGTCAATGTTAATGCCGGTCCTCCACTCTGAAACGCCTGATATGACGCTGGAGAGCACGGACTGAGGGCTCATACCTGTCGTGTCAACCTCTATGGTCATATCGCTATAGTCCATAAGCTCATCGGCCACGGAGCCCAGCGCCTCGGCCATCGCGTTCTCAAGAACCTTGCGGCGAGGCCAACCCCTTGACAGGAGCCTCTCGAACAGCACCAGCGGGCTCAGCCTGAGGAGAACAACGAATGGAACCAGTTCGTTAAAATTTGCGAAGTCTAAGAAGAGGGACGGGTAGTGAGTCGGCACGATAGTGCAGGGGCCCAACTTGCTCAGTACAGAGTTTACAAGGCGCTCTTCATCAATTATGAGCGTTCCAGGCCTCTCTGGGTCTGGCCTTCCCAGGCCCTCTTTTACAGCCACCTGTGACGGCTCAACTACGTTACATCCCAGCTCCTCTGAGAGCAGGCCAGAAAGGGTTGACTTGCCAACGCCTGGCGTTCCAGCCACTATTATTACGAACTGCTCAGCCATTAAGCTCCCTCCCCCTAGACCATAACTTGGCGACCTCGTCCTGCGGCGGTGACGAATACACCTGCTCCGAGCCTTTTCCTTTGACAATTAACTTGGGGGTCCTGGAACTTCCTCCCACCACGCCTATAACCGATGACTTAGCTCCCAGGTCCCTGAGGAGCTCAAGGACCCTCTCCTTGTTCTCGGGCCTTACGGTGGCTATGAAGGAGCCGCTTCCCATAGATTTGAGTGGGTCCATTTTAAGCGCAGTGAAGATTTTCCTTGTTATGTCCTCCACTACAACGCTATCACTATATACTGTTATGTCGTGCCCAGAGGCCCTGGCAACCTCATAGGCGGCACCTATGAGGCCCCCCTCAGTTATGTCATGCATAGAGGTGACTAGCCTCCCCTCTGCCAGGGGAAGGGCATAGTTCATTATGCTCGCTCTTGAGATCAGCGAGGACGCCTCGCTGATATCGCTCTCGCTAAGGCCAGCGCCAAGGAGGAGGTCCTTGAAGTCGTTAGCTATTATAGCGGTGGCCTCCATGGCTGTTGGGTTAACCTGCACAACTATGTCTCCTTCCTTAGCCCCCGCGGTTGTGACTATGTAGTCATGCCTGCCGCATCCCATCACGGTGGCCACCACTATGGCATGTTTCAAGCCCGGAGTTGCCTCGGTATGGCCGCCTACTATCTCTATCCCTAGTCGACTGGCCTCTGAGGAGAGCTCGCTCATAACGGCGCTGAGCGAGGAGAGCAAAGAGCCCACGGGCATCAGCACGTCAACTAGCATCCACTGGGGCCTTACCCCCCTTACAGCTATGTCGTTAGACGCCACGTCAACTGCCAGGGAGCCCACGCTGAAGTGGGACTCTGTTATAGGGTCGCTGTGAACTGCCATGACGCAGCTCCCTAAGTCTATTAAGGCCGCGTCTTCCCCTATGGCTGGACCCATGAGAGTTGACGTCCAGCTGAATCCTCTTACCCTTGAGAGCACTATTTGCTCAAGAATCTCTTGGGGCAGCTTGCCGGTCCAGCCACCTTCATAAAGTCTTATGCTGTAGTCATCTACCATTCGCTCCTGGCCTCCGAGGCGGCCTTAACCATGTTAACTAGCTTGGCCTTTGCGACCTCGCGAGGCAGTGGCTTGAGACCGCAGTCTGGGTTTATGTAGACCTTCTCAGGGGGCAGCACGTCAAGCTTCATCAGTTTCTCTATGGCTTCCTTCACCTCCTTCACCGTCTCAACCTGCATGCTGTGAACATCTACCACGCCATAACCAAGTTCTTTGTTGTAGCCGTACTCCTTTAAGTAAGGCAGCAGCCTGAAGTTGCTGTTCTTGAACTCAAGAGCGAACTGGTCGACAGGATAATCTAGTATATAGGGCAGAATTCTCTCAAGCCTACCGTAACATATGTGAACTATCCTCTTAGCCTCTATGCCTGAGAAAACGTAGCGCAACGCTTCTCCTGCCAGCTCAGCCTCCTCCCTCCAGGGCCTTGTTGAAAGCGCAGGCTCGTCCACCTGTATGTACTTCGCGCCTGCCCTAACAGCGTCAAGGACCTCCTCCCTTATCACCTTGGCTAATGCCATAATAAGCTCGCTCCTGTCTTTGTAGTAGACATTGAAGCTCCACTCCATCATGGTATAGGGTCCGGTTATTATGAACTTCACGGGCCTCCCGCCGCTTATTGATGATGTGTAAAGCCAGTCCTCTATTGCAAGCGGCGAGGTCCTGATGAGGGGCCCCTTAATTATAGGCTTCCTGAAGTACATGTTATCGTAAATCCTTACCCACTCGCCCTCCTCATAGCCCTGCACCCGCTGCGCGAAGTAAACTACCATGTCTTCGCGTGACTGCTCGCCGTCGCTGATTATGTCTATCCCGGCCTCTAAATAGTCCTTTACAACCTCTGCTATGGGACCCCTTATGAGCCTGTGGAACTCCTCCTCGGAAATCTCGCCGCGGTCCCTTCTCTTTATCAGCTCGCTGGCCTCTGGAAGCTTTGGGTAGCTGCCTATCACCGTGGTTGGGAACTTTGAAGGCACTTGGTAGCTCACTGCTGCACCACCTCTCCAAGCCTTTCAGTTATGGTAGAGAGCAGGTAAGCCTTTCTGAGGCTATACGTATACGGTATCACATCAAACCAAGTAGTGGTTGTGAGGCCTATCTCTTCATCACCTGCCTCCTTGGAAACCTGGAGCACCCAGTCCCTAATTTTATCAAAGTCGTCATCCTCTATCCTCCTGGCGTCTATGACTCCCAGAACCGGCTTATGACCTCCAAGGCCCTTCTTTGCTATAAGCGACAGCGCCCTGGTGGGCGCATCAGCTACGTCCATGGAAATATACGTCGTCTTTACGTTCAGGAGAGCCTCGTAGACGTCCTCCCTGGCCACGTCAAAGTATAGCGATACAACCGTAGGTACCTTGAGCCTAGACACAATGCTATTTATGAGCTCGACGCCTAATGCCGCGTCATCCCTAGAGAGCTCCTGGTCAGTCATATAGGGCTCGTCTATTTGTATGAGCGATGCCCCCGCCTCCTCCGCAGCCTGCGCCTCCATTGCAAGCGCCGACGCTATGCTCTCTGCCAAGTCTTCTTTGCCCAGCTCGCTTGCGTTCTTGGACATCAGGAGAAACGTCAGAGGACCTGGTATAACGGCCTTGAGTGGGCTAGGCTCTGCTATGTTGCTGAAGGCTCTTATCCGCGGGGGCCATACAAAATGATCAGGGTCTGGCCTATCAGTGAACAGTGGCACCCTATAGAAGAAGTTATTGTCAAAGTACCTCAGGAGGCCGCTCGCCGCGACATTTCTCCATGCGTTAACGAATGGCCTGAATATGTCGTGCCAGTCAACCATTCCATCGACCACGTACCTGAAGCCCAGGGCCTCCTGTACGCCTATTATGGCGGCCTCCTCCGCGGTCACGTTCCACTCTATGCTAACCTGTGAGCCTGCGCCCCTCTCCATGTCCCTCAACGCATGCCTTGCCTCCCTCGTGCGAGGAAAACCCCCAAGCACCATAGACCATAGCCTCAATAATTAACACCCGCTCTCCCAGTGTTAGCGACTCTTTTAAGCTTGAGCCGTATAGCCCGAAGGCCTTGCGCAGTCCTTAACCTTATTAATGCCTCAAGAAAAAGCCATTATAAGCCTCTAAGTTCTGTCAGAGCTGGGACGCGATATGCCCAAACTTAAGCAGAACGTTTACATAGTAGATGGCGTTAGAACGCCTGTCGGCAAGTTTGGAGGCGCTTACAAGGATGTACCGGCTGTTGACTTGGCATCATTCACGCTTAAGGAGGTCCTTGAAAGGACAGGTCTCAAGCCGTCAGACCTTGATATGCTAATTTATGGACACGTGATAAGGGCTGGCACCGGCATGGACTCGGCTAGGCAGGTAGCAATAAAGAGTGGGGTACCTTACAACATAGACTCTATGACAGTTGACATGGTATGCGCCAGCGGCATGGCAGCTATAATAACGGCCGCCAACTATATCGCGTCGGGCTCTTATAACGTGATTGTCGCGGGCGGCATGGAATCTATGAGTATGGCCCCCTTCATAATTCAGTCATCCGCGAGGTGGGGAATGAAGCACCTCATAGGTAGGGAGTGGCAGATCCTAGACGCTATGGTATACGATGGCCTCTGGGACGTGCTTCTTAACAAGGTTATGGGCGAGGAGGCTGACATGACGGCGGCCGAATATAACGCTCCAAGGGATGAGCTGGATAAAATATCATATGAAAGCCATGAGCGCGCAGCTAAGGCATGGGATGACAACCTGATGAAAGACTTCGTGGTGCCCTATGAAAGGAATGGAAAGGTGATATTAGACCATGACGAGGGGATAAGAAGGGACACCAGCATAGAGAAGCTAAAGTCGCTGCCCTACGCCTTCACTAGCAGGGGACCTCACACCGCGGGCTCCAGCAGCCAGCTCAGTGATGGAGCTGCAACTCTTCTCATAGCGAGCGAGGAGGCCGTTAAGTCGCTTGGTCTTAAGCCCGTAGCGCGCATAGTGGGCTTTGCTTACCACGGCGTTGAGACCTGGAGGTTTCCTGCGGCACCTGTTGGGGCCGTGAAGAAGCTGCTTGATGACGTCGGGTGGACTATTGATATGGTAGACTATTGGGAAAACAATGAGGCCTTTGCAGTGAACAGCTATATAATGCACAAGGAGCTGGGGATACCCTATGACCGCATGAACGTCCATGGAGGCGCCATAGCGGTGGGCCATCCGTTAGGTATGAGCGGCGCAAGAATAACTTTGGAGCTGATCAACGTCCTGAGGAGGCACGGAGGCAAGAGAGGAGTAGCGTCAATATGCCATGGACTTGGAGGGGCGGCCTCCATAGCCATAGAGTTAGTCTAAGGCTAGGGCGCCAGCCCCTTCTGCGCCAGAAGCTCCCTGACTTTCTCTGCGTTATCCCTGAAGGCCTGAAGGCCTTCAAGCCTCGGGCGCCTCCTCTCCTCGGCCTCGGCCATCAGCTTCTTCTGCCAGTCCTCTGTTGGTGTGAAGGGCTCCACGGGCTCGCTCCTGCCAGTGGGGCCTACATGAACCAGTGTAAAGTAACTCGTCGTTGTGTGGCGCTCCTCGCCAGTTATCTCATCCCTCTTGATTACCTTAGCCATCACCTCCATGCTTGACTTGCCCACATAAGTCAGAGTGCTGTAGGCTATTATGGTCTCCCCCAGGAGTATCGGAGTGTAGAAGTCCGTGCTGTCCACCGAGGCCGTCACCACTGGCCCGCGAGCGTACCTTGTTGCCACTAAGGCTGTCACCTCATCAAGGAGTCTCATGAGCCTCCCGGCGAAGAGGGTGTTTATCTGCATAACATCCTCAGGCATCACAACCTTGTTAGTTACTACCGTATACTTGTCGAGGAGGCCCCTGGGAGGGGATGTGTCAAAGACCCTCTGCCTTCTATCTTTTATCCTCTCCTCCCTGGCCTTCCTTCTCTTGATAGCGTCCTCATAGAGGGCCTCTTCCTCTGGGGTTCTAGGCTCTATGCAGACCCCCACGGGGACAGGTCTCAGGTCTCTTCCCACAGCCACATAGGTCATGTGAGCCAGCGTTGTTAGCCTCTTCTCGTTCATTATTGGATTCTCGGCCTCTACCAGGAGGCTGAGATCAATGCTGCTGTTGCCCACGTAGTCAACCCATGCTGTTATTATGGCGTTCTCGCCGACAAGCACTGGGGAGAGGAAGTAAAGGCTTTCGAGGCTTGCTAGCAGCGTCGGCCTCCTGGCTATCCTGGTTGCCTCCATACTCGAGACCTGGACCATCCAGTCCTCCATGATGCCGCCAAATAGCATCCCCAGGGGGTTAGCATGCATAGGCAACGCTTGAAACACTGATGTCATGACAGTCTGCAATGGCGACAACGTTCTTTCGCAGTTCGCTCGGGCCACCTAAACCACCACCTTAGAGTGCTAGAGTTTATTTAAAAAGGTAGCACGGCTGCTTCGACGCGCGAGCCAGAACAGGTTCGTGTCCATCTAACGAACCTTCAGCTGAGCTAAATAAGGTCGGGGGTATCGACTCCTAGCCCTCTGTCTTCTTTCTTTTCTTCGCTGCAGTAGGCCTCAACCACTATCTTCTTAACGTTGAGCCCCTTTGCCTTCAAGGAATCCATGACCGTAGACGCTACGTCGCCATCAACGTCAAAGATCCTGTCAGAGTCTAGGCAGTACACGTTTATGTGAGGTATAGGTTGATCTATCCTCAGTTTATCATTAATGATGAATGTATCCACGATACCCATGCTCTCCAGCATCTTTATGGTATTATAGACAGTAGAAATGCCCACGCGGGGAAGCTCTTCCTGCGCGGCGTCGAAGAGCTCCTTAAGCGAGGCGTGCTCCTTGACCTTTGATAATATAAGTTTTGTCAGGAGGACCCTCTGCGGAGTTATCCTCTTGTCCTCAGAGCTTATTTTTTCTAGCACCTCCTGCAGCTTTGATTTTACCCACTCGTCTTCTGCCATGGTTAGCACTCTGGAACCTTTTTGTATTGAAAAGTTTTTATACTTAACTTCATATTAATACTGTCGCTCACTGAGTTAAGATATGGCCGGCCTTAGCTACCTTAGGAAGTCTGTTAGCCTTCTCTGCCTCGCCCTAAAGCCTAACAGGGAGCTCTGAGCCAACACGTCCTGAGGGCTCGCCCTGAGCCAGCTAGCTGCGTACTCGGCAGCCGCCTGCACGCTGTCGAATACCTTCGGCTCGCTCAGCATGGCCCTCCTGATAGACTCGCGTATGTGCCAGTTGCCCACTGGGGCATAGTATGTAGGTAGGATTTCCCTTAAAATGACAACGTCGGCTTTCTTTGCCGAGCTTCTCAGGCCCTCAAGCACTGCCAAACGGGCCGCGGAGAAGCCGCCGTCCATGGTTGATGCCCTTCCAAGCGGGTCCTCCTCCACTCGCTCCACTATTGGCCTCTCGGCCTGCTGCGTCCAGAGGCCCCTAGGGTGCCATACCTCTATCCACTCGAAGGTGCCCTCACCAGACATAAGGATTACTAAGAAACGGTTCCCTAAGTACTCCGCTTCCCTCACCTCAACGCTGTCAACGCTTCTAAAGTCCCTAACCTCCCTCCTCAACCTTCTTGAAATTATATCGTCAACTGCAGTTATCGCCCACCTTGTTGGAACCAGCTTTCTGGCCCTGAGCCTTCCAAGAAATCCAAGGCTTAGCATGTCCTGTATCTTATAGACGTCAACTCCCGCCTGGTAGAGCTCCCATATTATATCTTCAGCTTTTGCATCGTCCCAGATCGCCTCCTCAGCCTTTCTCTGAAGCTTGGGGGCCCCGCTCACAACAACTCTCTCGGCTGGGGCCCTGGGCCCCATGGGTTTTGTCAGGCCGTCAAACCTGAGCTGCGGAAGCGGCAGCGACTTCAGAAGTACGTCGCTCTCAACGGGCCTCTCCGAGAGCGACGCAAGCCCTAGCTCCGTCTCGTACAACCTCCAGGGTTCATGGACGTCAAGCCTTACATAGGCGGATACCATCTCCCCCCTGAGCTTCACTATACTACCGAGGGTCTCCCTCCTCTCCGCCCATAGCTTAGGCGCGTCATAGTAAGCCGCCTCGTCCGAGGACTTACCCGGGGGCACCATGTAGTAAAACGAGACCTTGGGGTATCCATACTCGCCGACAAGCACGCTTGGAGGCGTGGAGCCCACCACGTCTTTTCCATTTATCCTCTGCACGGCGCTTACCTGGACTCTAAACCTCTCCAGTATAGGGCACCTTGGCAGGCCGCAGAGCAGCTTGTAGCCCTTGCACCTGGCGCACAGCTCAGGGGGTATGGAGGGCAAAGCGCTCCCTCAGCTGTAAAGTAGGGCGTTGTGCAGTTTTGAGGATCTGGGGTACACCCTTATGGTCTCAAGGTTCTCGGGCACCACCACTTCTGGGGATGCATCAAAGCCAAGCTTATCCCACCTACCCTTAATAGTTGAGGCCAGCGCGGAAAGCCCAGCAGGCTCACCGTGGTTAAGTATTATAGTTCTGGGCTTTGGCGTGAGCCTCCTTAGGAAAGCCAGCAGCTCGCTCCTGTTGGCGTGGCCTGAGAAGCCTTCTATTCTTGCGACCTCGAGGTTCACCTTGTACGTCTTAAGCCTGTTCTCGTCCTCTAACTGTACTTCCCGCTCGCCTTCAATTATTCTCCTGCCAAGCGTCCCAGCCGCCTGGTAGCTCACGAAAACTAGCGAGTTCCTCTGGTCGCCCGCCAAGGCCTTAAAGTACTCGAGTATAGGACCTCCTGTCATCATCCCGCTTGTTGAAATTATTATTGCCGGTCCCTGGCTGTATATCGCCTCATCCCTCTTGCTCTGGTCGTTCACGAATACCATCTGTGGTCCAATGAACGGGTTCGCTCCTTCGTTGAGTATCTGGTCCCTTATCTCCTTCGAGAGGAGCTCTGGGTAGGCCGTATAAATCGCGGTAACCTCGTATATTAAGCCATCTATGTAGATGGGCATCTCAGGTATTTTCTTCTCCTGCATCGCCTTGTTGAGAAGTACCATCATGTCCTGCGACCTTCCTACAGCCATGACTGGTAACAGCACCTTACCTCCCCTCTTATAGGTTCTGTTGATCAGATCCATCAGCTGCTGCTCAGCTTCTTCGCGGGTGGGCGTCTCCGTGGCTCCGTAGGTGCTCTCCATTATTAGCGCCTCGATGCGGTGGAACTCCGTGTTGGCAGGGGGCTGGAGTCTCAGGGCCTTGTTATCCCTTACGCTGTAGTACTTGAGGTCCCCCGTGTAAAGTATGTTGTAAAGGCCCTGGCCTATGTGTATGTGTACCAGGGCAGAGCCCAGTATATGGCCGGCGTCGCTGAAGGTGAGCTTTGCGTCAGGCGAAAGGTCAGTGACGACGTCGTAGTTTACTGTTATGGTGTGATTAAGCATGGTAATCAGGTCCTTCTGAGTGTAGGGGGGCTCCTTGCCCTCCCTTATGTAGAGGTTTATGAAGTCCTGCAACATGAGGGTAGCTATGTCGCGCGTGGCGGGGGTCATGTATATGGGCCCACGGTAACCGTACTTGTAGAGCATAGGGGCCAGGCCCACATGATCCATGTGAGCGTGCGATATGACTACAGCGTCCAGCTCGTCAAGCCTCAGCTCAGGGGCGTCAAACATGGGGTAGGCGTCAGGGCCAAAGCCGCTCTGGGCGAAGCCAACATCAAGTAAAATCTTGCTCTCCGAGGTATCTACCAGTATACAGGACCTACCAACTTCCCCGAAGCTTCCAAGGCCGGTGATTCTCACGTAACGGGGCCCTGAGATCATGTCCCTGTAGATCCTTTCCCCTATCTCCCTGAGCGCGTGCCTCCTCTCGCCTGATGCCATCAGGTAAAGAGTGTTGAGCGACGCCAGCGTCTTGCTGACCAGAGGCGGCTTCCTCTGCACTTCAAGCCTCCATCCTGTGGCCGCTAGAACCTGGTTCCTGAAAGTCTTGCCCTTACCTATCAGCTTTCCGGGCTTATCAGTTAGCACCCTTACCTCTCCAAGGACTTCATCAAACTGTATGTCGCTCGGGTCTATGGTAACGTCCTGAGGGGCGTTCTCAAGTATGTACTTTATCGTGGCCTCCCTGGTCGCCCTGGCCTTTGGGTCGCTCCTAACCACTATCCTCTTCCTGATGAGCTTGGCAAGCTCCTTTACTTTCTCCTCGCCCTCCAGCATCCATTTGGGGTTCTTAACGTAGATCGCTATCTCTGGGCCCTCAAACTCTATCTTGGCTATCTCAGCGCTGCCGAGGTTCTTGTATATCTCCTCGACTATTCGTCTCCGCAGCTCAAGCCCTGATATCAGGCGCCTCTCTTCGCCTGGTTGAGACT
Source organism: Acidilobus sp. (assembly GCF_049973875.1). Lineage (NCBI taxonomy): Archaea > Thermoproteati > Thermoproteota > Thermoprotei > Acidilobales > Acidilobaceae > Acidilobus > Acidilobus sp. Next base: position 11,589 of record NZ_JBMFJI010000008.1, on the reverse strand, counting down.
GGCTCTCCAAAGCTGCACCACCGCAGGAACGGTCTGCAGTTCCTACAAAAGATTAGCGTGACTGAAAAGGTATAAACTTTTCCTGATAGGTAGAGTGCCCTATTATCGTGACGTCTATCCCATCGCCTGTGGCCGAGTCCCTAAGTATGGCGGACCTTATGGCCTCAGCGGCCAGGTTTACAGCGTCGTCCAATGATATGCCCTCCTTGTAGCCCCTTTCCAGAACTCCAAGGGCCACGGGGGAGCCTGACCCCGTAGATGCGACCTTCTCCTCGGTGACACCTCCATAAGGATCTATAGCGTAGAGGTGTGGGGCAGTGTCGTATCCACCCACTATCAACTGAACCAGGTATGGGAAGTACTTGCTCGACGAGAGTATATTGGCCAGAAGGGTCGCCATGCCGTAGACGCTCAGCCTCTTGCCCCTGTCAAGCTCATAGTACCTGGCCTCCTCCCTCACGGCATCAGCCAAGGCCTGCGCGTCCGCCACTAGGCCTGATATAGTCATTGCGGCATAGTCCGTAAGCTTAACTATCTTCTTAACCGTGCGGCTCGCTATCAGGGTCCCAGCGGTGGCCCTCTTATCTGCGGCAAGAACCACATAGTCGCCCGCTATTAGGCCTACGGTCGTTGTCCCATGCCAACCCCTGCCGTATCTGTTTAGTGTGTCATAACTGAACACTTTCTTCACCAGCAGTTTGCTGCACAGCAGATTTTTAAAGATGCATCTGCGGGTCTCGCTATAGTTTGACCGAAGGTTCGGAGAGGTTCAGTTAGCCGAGTTTTACATCTTCAGTCCCCATTGATGACTTTGGTCTTAACAGCCAGTTCCTCTGCCGCATCCCTTGTTAAGCCCTTCTCGCCCAGTATGGTGTACCTCTCAGGCCTTATCGATGCAGCCTTTACCAGGGCCTCTATAACTTCATCGTCAGTGACACCCAGCTCCTTAGCATTAACCGGGGCCCCTGCCTCCTTCAGCAGCCTCCTTATGCGGACCCAATCCTTACCGTAAAGGTATGACATGAGTATCGTACCCACGCCCACGGCTTCACCATGAAGGGGTGGCCTCTCGCTTATCATCTCAAGCGCGTGGGCGAACAGGTGTTCAGATCCGCTGGCAGGCCTGCTGCTCCCAGCTATGCACATGGCCACGCCGCTGCTTACCAGGGCCTCCACGAGAGCCCTTATGCCATCCTTGCTGCCAAGCCCTATCTTCCTGGCATAGGCCCCTACGTGCCTCGCGCTCATAAGCGCTAGGCTAGCTGCGTAGGCCCCGTAGTACTCGCCCCTGAGGTTATGGGCAAGCCTCCAGTCAAGTACCGCAGTATACTTACCTATCAGGTCGCCGAAGCCCGCGGAGGCGAGCCTCCTTGGCGCAGATGATATAACGTCTATGTCCAATAACAGAAGCCTTGGCGGTTTGGCCAACTTCGAATATGGCCTTTCAAACCCCCTCAGCGTGGCAAAGGGGCTTGTTATACCATCATGGCTAGGCGCTGTGGGCACGCTGACGAACTCCTTGCCTGACTCCGCGGCCGCGTACTTAGCTAAGTCTATGCTTCTTCCGCCTCCTAAGCCTAGGAGCACGTCCGCTCGATCCCTCTTGGCCTCCTCCGCAACCCTGTTCGCCTCGTCTACAGTGGCGGGTCCCGCTATAGCATACGTCACACTGAAACCGCTATCCTCAAGTATCTGCTTAACATCGCTGTACAGCGAGTTTATTATATGAGGCCCGGTGACCACAAACACTAGCGAGCCACTAGGGAACATGTCTCTAAAATGCTCTCCAAGACTCTTCAGTGCGCCCTCTCCAACTACGATCCTTTTTGGCAGCTCTATTATGTGCTGTTCCATTTGAGTCTCCAATGCGCTCTGTAGGCCTAGCAATAAAAGGCAGCTACAAGGCAGAGCGATCTCCCAGAAGTTTCATCAGGAAGGGCCAGATAATCTTTAAAAAGGGTCATAGCTAACCCCTGGAAAGTTTCTTTGACCAAAAAGGGAAGAAACCTATGCTACATCTACTCAGGTAGCGCCGTTATTCAATCGCTTGAGCTAGAGGCGCTTGAAGTGCTCGACGAAGACTCCTCTTCCTCGCTGCCCTCCTTCTTGCTTGAGCTTGGCCCGGTTGAGCTCTTCTTCGCGGCCACCATGTCGTCAATCCTCAGTATCAGCGTCGCGGCCTCTGTTCCGGCCTTGTACGCGTTTACCTTGACCCTGAGCGGCTCCACCACGCCATTGGCCCACATGTCAACTATGTTGCCGGTGTTCAGGTCTATGCCGTACCACTTCTTTGAGGGATCGGAGTGGGCGCTCCTAAGCTTCATGAGTATGTCTATCGGATCGTAGCCAGCGTTGGTGGCCAGCGTCTGCGGCAGCGCCTCAAGCGCCTTCACGAAGGCCTCGACTGCCAGCTGCATCTTGCCTGGGACGCTCTTCGACCACTCCCTCAGGGCCTTAGCGACCTCGGCCTCCACGGCGCCTCCGCCAGCAACCACCTTACTGTCCATTATAGCGTCGGCCACGGCGCTCAGCGCGTCGTGTATGGCCCTCTCGGCCTCGTCCACCATCCTCTCAAAGCCAGCGCGTATCAGTATGGTCACGCTCTTCGGGTTCTTGGCGCCCTCTATGAAGACCATCTTGTCCTCTCCTACCTTCCTCTCCTCGACTAGGTCAGCGTAGCCCAGGTCCTCAGGCTTGAGGTCGTCCAAGTTAGTCACTATCTTGGCGCCTGTCGCCCTGGCTATCTTCTCTATGTCGCTCCTCTTAACCCTCCTGACGGCAAGTATTCCCTTCTTCGCCAGGAAGTGCTGGGCCACGTCGTCAATTCCCTTCTGGGTTATCACCACGTTGGCGCCGGTGGCGGCTATCTTCTCCACCTTGTCCTGCAGTATCTTCTCCTGCTTGTCGAGCAGCCTCTTTATGGCATCAGGCGACGATATGCTGATCTCCATGTCTATCTCAGGCTTCTGTATCTCAAGCGGGGCGTCAAGCACGGCTATCTTAGCGTGCTCGACCCTCTTTGGCATGTCTGGGTGGACGACCTCCTTGTCTATTACTATGCCGTTCACCAGCTGGGTGTCTGTAAGGGCGCCGCCGTGCTTCTTGACTATCTGCACGTTGTTTATGTCGACGTACCAGCTGTCGCCCCTCTTCTCAGCTACCGCCCTCGCGGCGTCGACAACTATCTTGGCAAAGTACTCCCTGGCCTCGCCAACCGCCTTGCTGTTGAGGCTGGTCATGGCAACCTTCATTAGCTTGTCAGTGTCGTCTATCGACACCGGCTCAGCTATGCTGTTGAGGACCTCTATGGCCTTGTCAACAGCGCTCTTGTAGCCCTGTATTATTATGGTTGGGTGTATGTTCCTGTCTACGAGGTCCTCGGCCTGCCTGAGCAGCTCCCCAGCGAATATCACTGAGGTCTTAGTTCCGTCGCCGGCCTCCTCGTCCTGGCCCTTGGCGGCCTGGACCAGCATCTTGCCAGCGGGGTGCTGTATGTCCATCTTGTCGAGTATTGTGGCCCCGTCGTTGGTTATAGTTACGTCACCAAGGCTATCAACGAGCATCTTGTCCATGCCCTTAGGGCCATACGTGGTCTTGAGGATCTCCGATACTGCGATGGCTGCCATCATGTTGTTGCGGAGGGCCTCCCTGCCAGCAGTCCTCTGAGTGCCCTCCTTGAGTATGATCACTGGAACTCCCATGGTTTCAAGCTGTGAGGCCATAGATTATTCACCCGCCTTAATGTTCCTTGAATTTATGTTAGAGTGCTTCTATAAAAGCTTTTCTGAGACATCGGGGTTGTCTTCCTAATGCTTTTAATGTCTGACCCCACAGGGGCTCCTGGTGGTAAGATGGGTAAGGTTAGGACGACGCTGGTCAAGAGGACTGCCAGGGAGCTCCTGGCGAAGTACCCTAACCTGTTCACTGAAAGCTTTGAAAACAACAAGAAAGTGGTGTCGCAGCTGACCTACTGGTCCTCAAAGAGGCTCAGGAACCAGGTTGCCGGGTACATAACTAGTCTAGTGAGAATTAACAAGGAGAGGCAGAAGCGCCTGAGCGAGGAGACTAAGACCAGCTAAGAGGGCCTGAGCCCCCTTGCCAACTACTAGGGTAAAGCTCCTGGCAGCCCTAAGGGACCTGGCTGGAGGGGCTCAAGAAGTACTGGTTGAGGGGGACAGCTGGACCGAGGTCCTCAAGAAGTTACTGTCGCAGTACCCAGGACTTAGCTCCGTGCTCTCCCAGGACGGAACCCCCAGGCCTGGGTTTCTGGCCTTCGTGGATGGCGTCGATAGCAGGCTCCTTGACAGAAGCCGCCAAGCCAAAGAAATAGTCGTGCTCCCAGTAAACCACGGAGGGGACGACAGGTTTCAGTGGATAACTTGGAGCCAGATAGACGAGGCTGTGGAGAGAATAGCCGAGAAAATAAACAACTCCGGCTTTAGGCCCGACGCCATAGTGTGCATAATGAGGGGAGGCCTGATACCCGGGAGACTGCTGGCCGACAGGCTGGGGGTCGAAGACATAGGCACTCTAGAGGTGAAGCTTTACATATCACCAGGGCAGAGGGGCGAGAGGCCCTTCCTGAGGCAGCCGCTCACGCTTCCAATAAAGGACAAGAAGGTCCTTTTGGTTGATGACGTGAGCGACTCGGGGCTCACGCTCCAGTTCTCCGTGCAGGCGCTATCGCTCTACATGCCAGCCGAGATAAGGACTGCGGCCCTCTACATAAAGCCCTGGACCAAGCTGGTTCCTGACTACTATGCTGCCCAGGTCAGTAAATGGATAGTATTTCCGTGGGAAGTAAGTGAATTTAAGAGGGAAGTTAACGGCCAAGAAAGTTCAAATACCTAATGAGACCATGACTTAACGGCGTTCGCCGTGCGCGTAGTAATAGCCCTGGGCGGTAACGCTATACTTAGAAAGGGCGAAAGGGGAAGCCCTGAGGAGCAGTGGAGTAATGTTAGGAGGACCGCCTCACTTATAGCAAAGACCTTCCAGCAGGACGAAATAATAGTAACGCATGGAAATGGGCCGCAGGTGGGCTACCTGCTTGAAGTTATGAACGCTGCTAGGGGTTATCCCTCGCAGAGCATGGACTTAGCTGACGCTATGACCCAGGGATGGCTGGGCTTTATGCTTCAGACGGCCCTAGAGGAGGCCTTTCAGGGCAGGCGGAGGGCTGTCGCTATAATAACGAGGACCCTAGCGGACGCGAATGATCCTTCGTTCAAGAACCCAACGAAGTTTGTCGGCGCTTACTTCAGCGAGGCCGAAGCCAAGAGGCTCTCGTCCGAGTACGGCTGGACGTTCAAGCAGGACCCAAGAGGGGGTTACAGGAGGGTGGTGCCGAGCCCAGAGCCTCTGGACATACTTGAGTCAGACCTAATAGAAGAGTTAGCCAGGGAGGGCATGATTGTTATATCGGCGGGAGGGGGAGGCATACCTGTCATGAGGACGCCAGAAGGCCTAAGGCCTGTCGAGGCCGTCGTAGACAAGGACCTTGCGAGCTCCCTGCTCGCTGTCAAGCTCAAGGCTGACCTCTTCATAATCCTAACCGACGTCAGGGGCGTCGCCGTAGGCTTTGGAAAGCCCAACGAGCGCTGGCTTGACGAGGTCTCCGCTGATGAGCTTGAGGAGTATTACAGGAAGGGAGAGTTCCCTCCGGGCTCCATGGGACCGAAAGTCTTAGCGGCATTAAGGTTCGTTAGGTCTACCGGAAAGACCGCGATGATAGGAAGCCTTGACGAGCTCCCTGAAGTGGTCAGGGGCTCGTCAGGCACAAGGATAAGGCCCTAGCCAGTCGCTTTTATGCCATCGTTAACCTCGTCGCGCAGCCTGGCGCCCGCGGCAAGCAGCTTCTCCTTCAGTTCGCGCGGGAGCTCCACGGACCCCCTCAGGTTCTCATCATAGGCTACCGTAACTATCGTGCATTTAGCTGCCAGCCTGTTCGTGGTCTCATTGTAGATCTCGTACTCGTACGTGAGGCTGCTCCTGCCTATTATAATGCTAGTTATGTCCACCCTGTAGGAGTCCCCAGGGCCCAGGGGGCTCTTGTAGTCGCACCTGGCGCTGACCCTTGGCATTATTAGCCTTTTACCAGGCTGGCTGCCCTGGGTGAAGCCGAGCCTTGCCAGGAACTCCTCCTCAGTCCTTTCACAAACCCTGAAATAGTTGGAGAAGTGCATCCAGCACGCCGCGTCGGTCTCGCTCCAGTAAACCCTATAGGAGGCTGAAAATATGGGCTTGGAGGCCATGTGGACCGCCTAGCATTAGCGCCTAAATACTGTTTTTATTCCCTTATCCGCGGCTCTAAAGCTAGGTGTAGGCACTATGTCAATAGCCACAGAGCCTGCGCGGAGGTTCACGGCAAAGCTCAACAGCCTCATAGACCATGTCGTCAACGTCACAACTAGCGACGGCAAGACCTACACGGGCAAGCTGACGGGCTTCGACCCCTCGACGCTCTCCGTTGTAATAGAGGAGGCCAAGGATCCCTCCGGCAACCAGTGGCCCATCATAATAATAAGTGGAAGTCGCCTGGCCGAAATAAAGGTCGGGGAGTCCGAGGTGTTTAACGCCAAGGAGTTCATGGAGTTCCTGCTCAGGTTCGGCAACATTGACAGATCCCAGGTCAAAGTGTATGAGGACGCTAACGTGGTTGAGGTCAGCAGGACCATAAGGGTCTCAAAGAACGGCGTGGAGGGCTCGGGCCCCCTAGCGCAGAAGGTCAACACGCTCTTCAGGGAGTACCTGAGGACGAAGGGGGTTGCAATCAGCTGATGCCTAACGTATTTAGAATTAAAGACTTCGAACTGGCGGGCAGGATAGGGGTCCTTGAGACAGCCTCAGGACGCGTTGAGACGCCGGCCTTTTTTCCAGTGGTAGACCCGCTGCGCCAGGAGATTGACTTACAGGAGATCAAGGAGGCCGGCTTTAATCAGGTTATAACTAACGCCTACCTGCTTTACAGGAGGTTTGGCGACAAAGCCAGGGAGATGGGAGTTCACCGTATTCTCGGCTTTGATGGTGTTATAATGACCGACTCAGGAGCCTATCAGATGCTGGAGTACGGATCTATAGACGTTGACCAGAGGACTGTTGTATCGTTTGAGAAGGACATAAAGAGTGACATAGCCGTAATCCTAGACCACCCCACGGGCGACGTCAGCAGGAGGCTGGCAGAGCAGAGCGTCATAAACACTTTGAACAACGCCAGGGAAGCTATATCTTATCTTGACCTTGAGAACTCCAAGACTATATGGGTCCTCCCGATACAGGGTGGCAAGTACCTTGACCTAGTTGCCAAGAGCGCCAGCGAGTCAGCGGACTTGCCCTACCCCATGTATGGAATAGGGAGCCCCACCGTCTTTATGGAAAAGTACAACTATAAAGTGGTCGTAGACATGATAGGCACCGCCAAGAGGTTCCTCAGGCCCGAGAGGCCTGCACACCTCTTTGGGGCAGGTCACCCGCTGATGTTCCCTTTCGCGGCGGCCCTTGGCATTGATACCTTCGACTCGGCCTCATACATGCTGTACGCGAGGGACGACAGGTACATAACGGACTACGGCACCGTGAAGCTTCAGGAGCTGGAGTACTTCCCATGTTCATGCCCCGTGTGCAGGAAGTACACGCCAAAGGACCTGCTCGAGATGCCCCCTGAACAGAGGAGGAAGCTTCTTGCGATACACAACCTCTACGCGATAAAGAGGTCCATAGAGAGGGTTAAGCAGAGCATAAGGGAGGGGAGGCTCTGGGAGCTCTTAGTTGAGGTTTCTCACTATCGCCCGGAGATGCGGGAAGCGCTAAGGGCCATAAGCAAGTACTACAGGTACATGGAGTCGTTCACGCCGACCAGCAAGGGCGGCCTCCGCGGGGCCAGGCTGTTCTCCATAGAGAGCACGTGGAACCCAAGGATCATAAGGTTAAGGACGTGGGTGCTGCTCCGCTACAGGCCCTCCTTTAACCTAGTCAGGCTGGCCCCGCTGCTCAGCAGGAGTGGCATGTGCCAGCAGTCCAAGGCTGACGGGCTCTCCTTGGTATACTACATTCCATATCTTGGCGCTGTGCCCGAGGAGATCTGCGGCGCCTACCCAACGGCCCAGTTCAGCTATGGCGAACCAGTGCCTGATGACGTTATCAGGGACCTGGTGAATTTCCTCCGAGCGCTCGTGATAAGGCTCAAGAGGGAGGGCCATGACATCATAGTTGAGGCGACGCCGAAGAAGCGCTGGAGCCTAGAGGTTGGACAGGAGATGCAGAGGATGGGCCTGAAGGTCCTGTGGGCAGGGGACTTAAAGGGGGGACCGAAGGCCCAGCACGGCTGAGTCACATAAATATGTTCGTGCCTCCCTGCTTTCCCTCCCTCTCCTGGGAGAGTATATCTGAGATCTTCTCCAGCTCCTCCTTCTGCTTCTCCGCGAGCTTCTCGAGCTCGTCCATAGGAACCTTAACGCCCAGCAGCTCGTTAACTATAACTCTCATGCCTACGAGCGCCGCGTCGTAGTCCACGGTGTCCACCGCAGAGTAGGGCAATACCATAACTGCCGGAACTCCGTAGTGCTCAAGGTATATGTGAAGCAGCGCCAATGGGCCAACCACGCCCAGGCCCTCCTCCATCAGCGGCGCCTGAAGTTTTGGACCCTCGTAGAGCCTGTTGTGAAGCCACCTGTAGCCGTACTTTTCCTCTGGCGGCTCATAGTCGCGGCTGAGGCCTCCGACCAATATTGCATACTTTACGCCGACCTGTGAGGCCCAGAGAGCCACCTCGCTGCAATAGGCGTTCTGGTCTACGGGCTCGGGGACCGCCCTGTTGACCAGGGCCAAAACTCCGTTGCCCGCGTAGAGCTCGAATGGGAACCCTATGCCGTCGTCCTCCATAATTATCATAGATGGAAGCCTTGGAGTTAGCACGTAGCCTACCTTACTGAGGGACAGCGCTGAGGCCAAATATCGCGGCACCACGTAGCCGATCCTGCCGAAACCTGGGAAGCCTGCTACTAGCACGGAGCCCCTGAGCGACTCAGGGGACTGCCTCATAACTATTGATATGCCTTTCGTCCTCAATCCTCCACACCCCTCCTAAACCTCACGACCTCCTGCGGACCCAACTGGCGCATGAGGAAGCCTGGGGCCTTTGCCTTGCCGACGCCGAGCAGGCTATCATTAACATCAACTATGAGAACCTCGTCACCGGGTCTTATTAACTTATCGGCGTCCAAGACGCTGTTGCCTGTGACCTCACCCTCAAGGGCGGACCCGCTGCTCACAATGACCCTAAACCTTGGAGGCTCCGTCGCGCGTTTTATAATCTTGCCTGCCTCAGGAGATATGCTGAACGTGAAGTCCCTTGGCCTTAAGGTCATTAACCTGACCCCATTGTAATAAACGTACCTTATTTTACCTCTCCTAAGCTCCACCTGAAGCGGAAGTGATGTTATGGCCGCTGCTACCTCCTCGTTAAACTGCAGCGCGAGCAGGTAACTCACCTGTCTCAGCTCCCACCCAGTGGCAGGTCTTGGAGGCAAAGGCCCCTTCCCGAACCAGGGCGCAGGTTGTCCGCAAGCTTTTAAACTGACATGATGTAAGAGACCTGGGTCTCAAACATGACATCCCCACATGAGCTTAAGGGTAAGGACTTCCTGTGCCTCACTGACTACTCGACAGAGCAGATAAACTTCCTGCTTGACCTCTCAAGGCAGATGAAGGAGCGCTTCTACGCCGGCGAGAGGATGCTGGACACCCTCCGCGGGAGAAGCGTAGCCATGATATTTGAGAAGCCCTCAACGAGGACCAGGGTCAGCCTCGAGGTGGCAGCATACCAGCTCGGCGCATTGCCCATAATGCTCAGCTCCAGTGAGCTCCAGCTGGGCCGCGGCGAGAGCATACCTGACACCGCCAGGACGCTTTCAAGGTTTGTAGACGCCATAGCGGCCAGGGTGAGGAACCACAGGGACCTCGAGGTCCTGGCACAGTATGCCACTGTGCCCGTGATAAACACCTTAAGCGACCTGTCTCACCCGCTCCAGGCTTTAGCTGACTACCTTACGATTTACGAGAAGAAGGGCAAGTTCAGCGGCCTCAAGCTGGCTTTTGTGGGTGACGGAAGCGACAACGTGCTGCACAGCCTCATGGTCGTCGGGGCTAAGCTTGGGGTCAGCATATACGTGGCCTCGCCAGCCTCCCTAAAGCCGAACGAGTCCATACTGGCGGCAGCCATGAAGGACGCCGAGGTCACCGGCGCTGAGATAAAGTTCACTGAAAAGCCTGAGGAGGCCGTGGACGGCGCTGACATAGTGTACACTGACGTGTGGGTCAGCATGGGGCAGGAGGGCATAGCTGAGGCCAAGAAGAAGCTGCTGGCACCTTACCAGGTCAATGCAAAGCTCATGGAGAGGGCCTCGAGCCGGGCCATATTCATGCACTGCCTGCCGGCCCACCGCGGCGAGGAGGTAACCGATGACGTGATTGATGGCCCCTGGTCTGTGGTCTGGGACGAGGCTGAGAACAGGCTCCACACGGAGAAAGCCGTGCTGGCAGCCCTCATACCTTAGCCTTACTCCCTTCTTAAGAGGCTTTAGGCCTCCGCTTGAGCTCCTACCCCTTTAACCTTACAGTTAGTTAACGTGTAAGGGGTATAGCTTTGAGCTACGAGGTGCTCGGGGGCATCATCGATGTACTGATATCGCACATAAACAGCCTCGAGAGGAGCGAGAAGAGGATTAAGGACGCGGAGAGCCCTTCGGCAATAGCAAGCGTCATGCTGTATAAGTCGTGGAAAGCCTCCCTGCTAAAGATAACAGCGAAGGCCAAGGAGACCTACGAGGAGGCCAAGAGGGGCAACAAGCTGGCGGCCTCGATAGACAGCTGCGCCCTCGCCGACATGGTTAATAACGTGCTGATAAGCTCTAACCCCGAGGACCCAGTCTTCATGGAGCTGAGGCCCGTGCTCACGTACCTGAAGGACATAGCTCTGGCCTCCTGCAGCCCCGACCTTCAGCCGACTATCCAGCCCTGAACCGCTGACTGAGGGCCTAAGAGCAGGTCCGGCGCCAGGGGAGCCCTCACGTAGGGGTAGGAGCCCCCGCTTGGGAACACCGGCGAGTACCACGCTATGTTTGACGACATAGAAATAGAGGGCACGAAAACTGCAAAGTACGTGCCTGTTCCTATGTCCTGGTAGTAGAGTACTGCCACCCTGTAGTCACCCATGGAGCTAACCGTAGCGTTAAGGGGGGCCTCAAAGGTTACTGGACTGTGCCAGTCCGTCCACTCATAGTCAGTGGCCCAGACTGGGAGCAGAGCGCCGCTGACCCCAGGCCAGCTGCCCAGCCAGTCGGTGAAGAGCCCTCCTCCTGGGGTATCCCTTATAGCTATCACTGTGCCATCATCTGTAGTTGTGGCTATCATTAGACCGGGACCCCCTACATCCACCCAGCCCACTGATTTCACCAGCCACGATATCTGTTGCTGTGACTCATAGAGCCCATAGGGCCATGGCTGTCCGCCCTCAAATCCATCCTGAAAGTTGAACTCTACGTCATAGCCCTCCATTAGATATCCCTGCCAATCGTAGACGGGCTCATTAGT